>NZ_JBHSRF010000063.1:0-56294 GCF_042658925.1 Sphaerisporangium aureirubrum | reverse complement strand
CATGCGTCACACGACCCGATCCTCCCGAACCACCCCCACACCACACAGAACGACACACCCACCACAAAGATCAACTTAAGCTAAGTGGCATTGGGGCTTGCCCCCACAAGAACAGCCCTTGCGGCTTTCCGCGCGAAGCGCGCCCCCGCAAGGGCCATTGGAACGGGAACGGCGCCGTGAATCAGCCAGGTTCACGCCGTAAGACGGCGCCGGATTCACCGACCTGCGACTCGCCGTACCGGCGCCGAGGAGAGTGCCATCCGGAGGGTGCTGGGGACGTGGGGAGTGGTGGGGTGGGGAATGGTTTCGGGGGTGACTCCTAGGTGGTGGCGGCTATGGCGGTTTCTCGGGCCCAGCGGTAATCGGCTTTGCCAGCGGGGGAACGGGTCATCTGGGGTACGAAGGCGTAGGTGCGGGGGACCTTGTAGCCGGAGAGGCGTTGGCGGCAGTGGGTGTCGAGGTCTTCGGGGGTTACCGGGTGGTCGGGGCGGGGTTCTATTACGGCGGCCACCTTGGTGCCCCAGCGGGGGTCGGGGATGCCGGTGACCACGGCGTCGAAGACGGCGGGGTGGCCCTTCAGGACGGCTTCGACCTCTTCGGGGAAGACCTTTTCGCCGCCGGTGTTGATGCACTGGGAGCCTCGGCCGTAGACGTAGATGGTGCCGTCTTCTTCCACGGTGGCGAGGTCGCCGGTCAACAGCCAGCGGGTGCCGGAGGGGTCGGTGACGAAGGTTTCGGCGGTCTTGGCGGGGTCGTTGTAGTAGCCGAAGGCGATGTCGCCGGATTTGGCGACGGTGCCGAGTTCGCCGGAGCCGGGCTTGACGGGGGTCAGCGACTCGTTGAGGACGGCGAGGGTGCAGGTGGCGTTGGGCTGGTACTTGAGGCCGGACTCGGGGGAGGAACCGGCGACGGCGGAGGCGGTGTAGCCGGATTCGGTGGAGCCGAAGCTGTCCATGATGAGGACGTCGGGGAGGAGCTCCTGTAAGCGGTCGCGTACCACGCCGGTGAGGATGGCGCCGGTGGAGCTGAGGACCTTCAGGGAGGACAGGTCGTAGGCGCCGGTGGCGATCTCGTCGGCCAGGGGGCGGGCCATGGCGTCGCCGGTGACGTTCAGGGTGAGGACGTTCTCGCGGGCGATGGTGCGCAGCACGTCGGCGGCGTCGAACTTGCGGACGTAGACCGTGGTGGAGCCCATCCAGAACGAGATGAACGTCGCCATCTGGGCGGCGCCGTGCATCAGGGGCGCGGCGGGCATCATGCGGAGCGGGCCGGCGTTGACGGCCGTCTCGATGACCTGGCCGGGCTCGGTGTGCGGGGCGCCCCACGGGTTGCCGCCGCCGAAGGCCATGAACAGGTCGCGGGTGTGCCACATGACACCCTTGGGCATGCCGGTGGTGCCGCCGGTGTAGATGATGTAGAGGTCCTGCTCGGAACGCGCCGGGAAGCCTTCCCTGCCGGAGGAGACCCCCGCGAGAGCCTCGTCCCACGGCAGGGCGCCCTCCACCCGGGACGGGCCGCCGACGACGACGAGCGTGCGCAGGGCGGGGCAGCCGGGGGCGGTGGCCGCCACGCGGTCGTCGAACTCGACGTCGTAGACCAGCGCGACGATGCCGGAGTCCGCGTAGATGTACTGCAGCTCGGCCTCGACGTACCGGTAGTTGACGTTGATCGGCACGGCCCGGATCTTCAGCGCGGCCAGCATCGTGATGACGTACTCGACGCCGTTGTACAGCTGGATGCCCACGTGGTCGCCCCGCCCGACGCCGCGCTCCGTCAGCCGGTGCGCCAGCCGGTTGGACCGCGCCTCCAGCTCGGCGTACGTCAGGCGGTCCTCACCGCAGATGAGGGCGACCCGTTCACCGATCGCGTCGGCCAGCCCTTCGAACAAGTCTGCGTGGTTGAACTCCATCGGGACCCTCCTGCCCGATAGCGACGGGCCGTCTGTCACGGCCGGTCGCTGCCAACGATCCACATCGCGAAGAACTGGGCCCCGCCGCCGTAGGCGTGCCCGAGGGCGCGTCGCGCCCCGTCGACCTGGTGTTCGCCCGCCTGCCCGCGTACCTGGAGCGCCGCCTCGGCGAAGCGGATCAGCCCGGACGCCCCGATGGGGTTGGAGCTGAGCACGCCGCCGGAGGCGTTCCACGGGATGTCCCCGGTGAGTTCGGTGGCGCCGGACTCGGTGAGCTTCCAGCCCTCACCCTCGCCGGCGAAGCCGAGGTTCTCCAGCCACATCGGCTCGTACCAGGAGAACGGTACGTACACCTCGGCGACGTCGATCTCCCGCCGCGGCTCGGTGATCCCGGCCTGCCGGTACACGTCGGCCGCGCAGTCCTTGCCGCCCTGGGGGCTCACCGTGTCCCGTCCGGCCCGGAAGATCGGCTCCGAGCGCATGGCGGCGCCGTGCACCCACGCGGGCGTCCCGGTCACCTTGTGCTCGGCGGCGAGCACCATGGCGCAGGCGCCGTCGGACGACGGGCACGTGTCCAGGTACCGGATCGGTTCCCAGAGCATCGGGGTGCCCTCGACCATCTCCCGGTTGATCCCGGGGATCCTCAGGTGCGCGTAGGGATTCTTCAGCGCGTTGAGCCGGTCCTTGACCGAGACCAGCGTGCCGATGTGGCCGGGGGCGCCGGAGCGGCGGATGTACTCGCGGATGTGCGGCGCGAAGTAGCCGCCCGCGCCGACCACCAGCGAGGCGGTGAACGGCAGGTGGGTGCTCAGCGCCCAGGTGGCGTTGGACTCCGACTGCTTCTCGAACGCCACCACCAGCACCCGCTCGTGCACCCCGCCCTGGATGAGCGACGCCCCGACCAGCGCGGTGGACCCGCCGACGCTGCCGGCGGTGTGCACCCGGGTCACCGGCTTGCCTGCGGCGCCGAGCGCGTCGGCGAGGTACGCCTCGGGCATCATGACGCCCTCGAACAGGTCGGGCGCCTTGCCGATGACGACGGCGTCGATGTCCTTGAACGTCAGCCCGGCGTCCTCCAGGGCGCGCAGCGCGGCCTCGCGGACCAGCCCGGCGATGGACACGTCCTGCCGCCGGGTGCGGTAGTGGGTCTGCCCGACGCCGATGACGGCGCAGCGATTGGACACGGCTCAGCCCTCCATCACGGCGACGAGGTTCTGCTGGAGGCACGGCCCGGACGCGGCGTGGCCGACGGCGCGGCCCGCACCGCCGTCCATGACGCGCCGCGCGGCCTCGCCGATCCGGATGAGCCCGGTGGCCATCACGGGGTTGGCGGCGAGCGGGCCGCCGGAGGGGTTGACGACGACGTCCGGGGCCAGCCCGAGCGCCTCACGCAGGATGATCTCCTCGTGGCTGAACTGCGCGTGCAGCTCGGCGACGTCCACCGGGGCCTTGCCGACCCCGGCGGCGCGGGCGGCGTCGGCGGCGGAGACCGAGCGGGCCAGGTCGCGCATGCCGAGGTAGTGCGGCTCGGCGCGGTGCGCGATGCCGGTGATCCACGCGGGACGCTCGGCGATCCGCCGGGCCAGGTCGCCGGTGGCGAGTACCACGGCGGCGGCGCCGTCGGTGGGGGGCGCGGCGTCGGCGGTGTGCAGCGGCCGGACCTCGTAGGGGTCGTCGCCGTCGAGGTCGGGCAGGTCGGGCAGGTCGAGCGCGTAGGGGTTGGCCCGGCCGTCGGCGCGGCTGCGCCGGGCGATCTCGCGCAGCTTCGCCTCGGAGGCCCCGAGTGCGCTCGCCTGCAGCGCGGCGTACGACACCTGGTCCAGGCCGAGCGGCGCCAGGTAGTACGGGTCGAGCTGCAGCGTCATGACCTCGCGCACGTCGGTCAGCGACGACTTGCCGAAGCCGTACACCAGCGCCGAGTCCACGTCGCCGTGCTGCAGCCGCACCCACGCCTCGTACAGCGCCCACGCGGCGTCCATCTCGACGTGGCTCTCGGAGATGGGCGGCCAGGCCCCGATGGCGTCCAGCGCGGACACGAACGAGAACGGCGCACCGGCCAGGTAGTCGCAGCTGCCCGAGCAGGTGAAGCCGAAGCGCGACAGGCCGGAGACGCGCTTGACCTCCTCGATGATCGGCGCGATCAGCTCGGCCTCCGACAGCCCTTCGTCGTGATCGGTGTGCCTGGTCTGCGCGAACGCGACGACGGCTACCTCTCGCACTGGGCGTTCCCCTTCCTCGGCCGCCGGCTCACAGCTCGACGTCCGGCTCGCCCGTGGGCGCGAACCACTTGACGTTGCTCATCGACATGGTGCGCTCCTCCGGCGGCACCCACACGGCGCGCACCCGCATGCCCTGCCGCACCTCGTGCGCGGGCACGTCGCCCATCAGCGCGATCATCGGGACGTCCGTGCCGTCCAGCAGGATGTAGGCGGACACGAACGGCACCTCGGGGGCCCGGGGGTCGGGCAGGTTGTTGATCGCGAAGGTGGTGATGGTGCCGGTGTCCGGCACCTGGAGCTCCTCCTCGATCCGCGAGCCGCAGGACGGGCACGCGGTGCGGTACGGGACGTACACCTTGTCGCACGAGGCGCAGCGCCCGGCGAGGAACACGCCGTCGCGCACGCCTTCCAGAAAGCGCAGCAGCGACCGGCCCGGCTGCACGCGGTACTCGGTGCGCTGCGGGGAGACCATGGTGGTGACCTCGGGCACGAAGCAGGCGATGTCGGTGATGTGGCCCTTCCGGTCCGCCTCGGGCCGGAACCGGGGACGGACCCGCAGGCCGGGGCGCATCGCCTTGAAGTGGTCGACGGCCACGGCGTGCACCAGCGAGGTGTCCGCGCCGTCGAGGTCGATGAGCGCCCAGGCGAACGGCCGGTCCAGCGGGTGCCCGGGACGCGGCGTCACGACCCAGGCCCAGGTGCGCACGGTGCCCGCGGGCCCCACCGGGACGAACTCCTCCGTCACCGGCTCGCCGGTGTGCGGGTCGTACTCCAGGGGCGGCACCAGCACGCGGCCGTCGGCCGTGCGCACCCCGACGAGGCGCCCTTCGCGCAGCTCGGTGAGGAAGCGGCCGATGACCGGCCCGGTCGTCCGGGTGTACCCGCCGGGGAACTCCAGCGCGTACTCGGCGACCAGTGGTTCATCAGATGGCACGGTCGTGGCCCTCCCAGTAGGGGTCGCGGAGTTTGCGCTTGAGCAGCTTGCCGTTGGGCTCGCGCGGCAGCCGTTCCACGAAGTCGATGCTGCGCGGCCACTTCATCTTGGACAGCCGCCCTTCCAGGGACGCCAGTAGCTCGGCGGCCAGCTCGGGGCCGGGCTCGATGCCCGCCGCGGGCTCCACGACCGCCTTGATCTGCTCGCCCCACTCCTCGTCGGGGATGCCGAACACGGCGACGTCCGCCACCTTGGGGTGGACGACCAGCTCGTTCTCGATCTCGGCGGGGTAGATGTTGGTGCCGCCGGAGATGATCATGTCGGCCTTGCGGTCGCAGAGGAACAGGTAGCCCTCGTCGTTCAGGTAGCCGATGTCCCCGACGGTGAAGTGGTCGCGCAGGCGGTTGGCGGCGGTCTTGGCCGGGTCGCCCTTGTACTCGAACTGAACTCCCGCCATCTTCATGTAGATGGTGCCGGGAACGCCGGTCGGGACGGGCTCGTGATCGTCGTCCACGATGAGCAGCTCGCTGATCGGCCACGCCGTGCCGACGGTGCCGGGATACTTGCGCCAGTCGGCGGGGGTGGCGACGGTGCCGCCGCCCTCGGTGGCCGCGTAGTACTCGTACACGCAGTCGCCCCACCAGTCGAGCATCGCCTGCTTGACCGGGACGGGACAGGGGGCCGCGGCGTGGATCATCCACTTCAGCGAGGACAGGTCGTACTTGTGACGGGTCTCGTCCGGCAGGGAGAGCAGCCGCTTGAAATGGGTGGGCACCATGTGCGAGTTGGTCACCCGGTACCGCGCGCACAGCCGGAGCATCTCCTCCTCGTCCCACTTGTCCATGTAGACCAGTTTGTGCCCCATGTGCAGCGCCGTGCCGCCGAACTGCGTGACCGCGGTGTGGTAGTTCGGCGAGGTGACCAGGTGCACGTTGTCCCCGCCGGGGGTGACGCGGAACAGGCCGAGCAGCGCGGTCATGAACTCGGCGCCGTCGTCGGGGTCGATGCCGCTCAGCGGGCGCCGCACGCCCTTGGGCCTGCCGGTGGTGCCGGAGGTGTAGTGCATGGTGGCGCCGAACGTACGGTCGCCGGGCGGGGTGACAGGCATGCCCTCGACGAGCTCGCCCACCGGGCGGAAGCCGTCGACCGCGCCGAAGGCGAACCGGCGCTCCGGCGCGACCTCCTCGGCGGCGCGCACCGCCTCGTCCGCGTAGCGCTCGTGGGCGAAGAACGCCTTGGCCTCGCTGTCGGCGAGGATGTACGCGATCTCCGGCCCGGTCAGGTGCCAGTTGACCGGCGTGTAGTACCAGCCGGCCTGCAGCGCGGCGAGGTACAGCACGAGGCCGTCCACGCCGTTGGGCATCAGGCCGCTGAAGCCGTCGCCCGGCGCGAGCCCGAGGGCGCGCAGGCCGTGCACGACCTGATTGGCGCGGGCGTGCAGCTCTCCGGCGGTGTGTTCGGTACCGTCCGGATCGACCGCCGCGACCCGATCGGGGTCCGCCTGCGCGAGCCTCCAGAAACCGAGCGACCCCATCGGAACTCCCTTGTCCGTTCCGCCGTGATGTCCCCCGAATGCGCCGCAGTGAAGCACGTTCCCGGTTCCCCGACAAGCCCTGGCGCGACGGGCTCGTCCCGAATAAGAATCTGTTCTAGTTCGCAGCCGCAGCCTAACCCGCCCGACCCGAGACGATCAAGCGCTTGCTCTAGCACCAGCGGGCCTGACCCCCGCCGACATGGAGGAACCTCATGGATCTCCTGCCCATCAGCACCCCGCACTGCCGTGTCGAGCGGGACGGCCACCTCGTCGTCGTCACCATGAACCGGCCCGAAGCCAAGAACGCGTTGTCGTCCGACATGCTGGTCGGTCTGGCCGAGGCCTGGGCCTACATCTCCGCCGAGCCGGACGTCCGGGTGGGCATCCTCACCGGCGCGGGCGGCACGTTCTGCGCCGGCGCGGACCTTAAGGCCATGGCCGCGCCGTCCAGTGACCCCCGGGTGAACGAGCGCGCCCGGCAGATCCCCGACTTCCACTGGAAGGGCCTGCTGCGCGGCGACGGCGCGCTGCCGAGCAAGCCGATCGTGTGCGCGGTCGAGGGGTACGCGGTGGCGGGCGGCACCGAGTTGCTGGTCGGCACCGACATGCGCGTCGTGGCCGAGTCGGCGACGCTCGGCCTGTTCGAGGCCAGGCGGGCGCTGTTCCCGATGGGCGGCAGCGCCATCAGGCTGCCGCGCCAGATCCCCTACGCCTTCGCCATGGACCTGCTGCTCACCGGACGCGCCGTCCCCGCGGCCGAGGCGCTGCGGATGGGCCTGGTCAACAAGGTCGTGCCGGACGGCGAGGCGCTGGCCGCCGCGCGCGAGATCGCCGAGAGCATCGCGGCCTGCGGGCCGATGGCCGTCCAGGCGATCCTGCGCGCATACCGGGAGACGCTGGGCATGGCCGAGGCCGAGGCGCTGAAGGTGTCCGACGCCATCGGCTGGCCGGTGATCGGCTCCGCGGACGCCAAGGAGGGCTCCCTGGCGTTCCGCGAGAAGCGCCCCGCCGTCTACCGCGGCGAGTAGCCGGGGCACGCCTCAGCCCTCCGTCAGGCGGCCCAGGCGCTCGATCGCGTCGACGTACTCCTCGACCAGTTCGAAGACGACGTCCTTGGCGGACTTCACCTGGTTCATCGAGCCGATGATCTGCCCGGCGGGGAAGGTGGACAGCTCGCCCGCGCCGTAGTCGGAGATGCGGCGCAGCGCCCCGGAGATCAGCATGAACTGCAACGGCATCGGCAGCGTGCCGGGCGACTCGGGCGACTCCCAGGCGTCGGTCCAGGCGTTCTTCAGCAGGCGGGCGGGCTTGCCGGTCCACGACCTGGACCGCACGGTGTCGCGGGAGGTGGCCTGCAGGATGTGCTGCCTGGCCAGCTCGGGGGTGTCGGCCTCCTCGACGGTCAGCCACAGCGAGCCGGTCCAGACGCCCTCGGCGCCGAGGGCCATCCCTGCGGCCATCTGGCGCCCGCAGCCGATGCCGCCCGCGGCGAGCACGGGGACGTCCACCGCGTCCACCACCTGCGGGATCAGCACCATCGTGGAGATCTCGCCGGTGTGGCCACCCGCCTCGGTGCCCTGGGCGACCACCACGTCCACGCCGACCTCGACCTGCTTGACGGCGTGCCGGGGGGTGGAGGCCAGCGCGGCCACCTTGACGCCCCGTGCGTGGGCCAGCTCCACCACGTCGGCGGGCGGCGGGCCGAGGGCGTTGGCCAGCAGCGCGATGGGATGCTTGAGCGCGGTCTCGACCTGGGGGCGCGCGGTGGCGTCGGTCCAGCCGAGCAGCACCCGGCCGGCCTCCGAGTGCTCCGACAGCGGTGGCACGCCGTGCTCGGCCAGCAGGGCCTCGACGAACGCGCGGTGGCCGTCCGGGATCATCCCCTGGAGGCGGGCGACCAGGTCCTCGGGGGAGTCGACGCCGAGGTCGGCGCCGGCGTAGGAGGCGGGCATGACGACGTCCACGCCGTACGGCTTGCCGTCGACGTGCTCGTCGATCCATGCGAGCTCGATCTCGAGCTCCTCGGGGGTGAAGTAGAGGGCGCCCAGCACACCCATACCGCCGGCGCGGCTGACCGCGGCGACGACGTCCCGGCAGTGGCTGAAGGCGAAGATCGGCAGCTCGATCCCGAACATGTCGGTGACACGTGTCCGCATGGCTCGAATCTACGACCACCCGGAGCAGAACTGCAACGTGTTCTAGGTGGAAAGTTCCCTGGATGCTACCAGCCGGTAACCTGTCGCGGTCCATCGCCCGGCAATACCGGCAGAACACGTTCTACTTTGGCGTTCCCGACATGCCGTCAGAGGGCCTGTCATGGGCCGGGCGCGGGAAAGCGGAAAAGGCCGGGGGGCCATTCCCCCGGCCTTTTCACCGCGGCGCCAATGGCCTGGTGCGGGACCCTCAGGCCTCGTGACCCCGGGCCCGCGGGCGCCTGGCGGCGATCACCGCGCCCGCGACGACCGCCACCAGGCCGACCACCAGCAGCACCAGCGGCACCGTCGTCTTGAGCATGTTGATCTGGCTCTTGGCGTCCAGCGCGTTCTTCACCAGGTTGCCGACCGTCTCGGGGGTGAACCTGGCCGTGGCGGCGAAGGCCACCGAGCGCTCCACGCCGTCCTGCGTCTTCAGCACCTCGTGGCGGCGCTGCTCCTGCTGCACCGGGATGCCGCTGAC
Source organism: Sphaerisporangium aureirubrum (assembly GCF_042658925.1). Taxonomy (NCBI): domain Bacteria; kingdom Bacillati; phylum Actinomycetota; class Actinomycetes; order Streptosporangiales; family Streptosporangiaceae; genus Sphaerisporangium; species Sphaerisporangium aureirubrum. Next base: position 47,022 of record NZ_JBHSRF010000063.1, on the reverse strand, counting down.
CGGCTCCACCCAGTAGGTGACGGTGCCGTCGTACCAGCGGTCCACCTGCACGTCGCCGGGCTGGGTCATGCCGAGGACCGAGGCGGGGGCGGTCAGCGTCTGGGTCTTGGTGGCCGGGATGGTCTGCTCGAACTTGTAGACCGGGACGCCGTTGACGGTGTCCTCGCCGACGAACTTCGCCTCGTAGGCCTTGCGGGTGGAGGAGTTGAACACCGGATAACTCTTCTTCTCCGTGCCGAACGGGAACAGGTAGATCTGGCCGGTCAGCTGGACCGGCTCCTTCTCCACGTTGGCCCCGCAGCAGTTGACGCCCACGCCCGTGTACTTGTTGAAGGCGCTGCGCCGCTGAGCGTACGAGATGCCCTGCTTGTTGTTGGTGACGTCGTTGACCGCGGTGAACTCGTCCCAGACGACGTCGTCGCCCTTGGCCGCCTCCACGTCACCACGGGTGGTCACAGTGATGTCAAGGTTGCCGGTGAGGACTTTCAGGTCTCCCGTGCTGAAGTACTGTGCGTTGTCGGCGCGCAGCTTGGTGATCCCGTACTGGTCGGCGGGCGCGGCGACCAACTGCGGGGCCGCGTAGAACCGCACCAGCGGAGCGAGGGTGACGAGGAAGGCCCCGATCGCGATGAGAACGATACCGGTGATACGCCGCATCCGTTTCCTCCGGGTTGCCATAGCATCCGTACTAAGACGGTTTGTCGAATAGCGCGCATGTTGCCCGAGATGGTATTCCTCGCTGTGGGCTACGTCACCACGCCGCCACCAAATTGATAGAAACGAGTTCTACCTGATGTCCGCCGCCTCCCGGCCCGCCGCGGACGGCCTGGCCCGGTCGGTCCGCCTCTTCCGCGCGTTCACCGCCGAGCAGCTCGACCAGGACGGCTACTACACGCTGCTGGCCGCCGACACCACCGCCCAGTTGGAGCGCTACGCCCCCCTCTCCGGCCGCACGGTGCTGGACGTGGGCGGCGGTCCCGGCTACTTCGCCCGCGCCTTCGAGGCCAGGGGCGCGCGCTGCCTCCGTCTGGACGCCGACGCCGGCGAGCTGGCCGGCACCGGCGCCCCCCAGCCCGGCGCGGTGCTGGGCAGCGCCCTCGACCTGCCGGTCCGCGACGGCGCCGTCGACGTCTGCTTCTCCTCCAACGTGCTGGAGCACGTGCCCGACCCCTGGCGAATGGCCTCGGAGATGGTGCGCGTCACCCGCCCCGGCGGCATCGTCTACCTGGCCTTCACCAACTGGCTGTCCCCCTGGGGCGGCCACGAGACCTCCCCCTGGCACTACCTGGGCGGCCATCACGCCGCCCGCCGATACGAACGCAAACACGGCAAACCCCCCAAGAACCTCTACGGCACCAGCCTCCACCCCGTCTCGGTCACCGCCGCCCTCCACTGGTCGTCCCACCACCCGGACGTCACCGTCCTGACCGCGACCCCCCGCTACCTCCCCTCCTGGTCCCGCCCCCTCGTGAGAATCCCGGTCCTACGCGAGTTCCTCACCTGGAACCTGCTACTGGTCCTACGCCGCCACTGACCCCGTCCATGCGGTGAGGTTCCCGCGGACAACCCGTTGTGTGTGCGGCGCCGGTGAAATGGTCCTCGCGGAGAGCGCGCTTCGCGCGGAAGGCGCAAGGGCTGTTCTCATGCGGGGGACACCCCCGCACCCCCGAGCCTGCCGGGCTCCGCCACGACGCGTACCGGCAGGATCGATGTCCCACCGGGGCGGGCGGGGGTCAGTTGGGGGTTGGGCGTTCGTGGGCGCGGGGTGGGGGGTGGCGGGTTAGGAGGGCTGTTAGGGCGCCGGCTAGTAGGGCGAGGGTGCCGGTGGTCAGGGCTATTAGGGGGATGGTGGTGGTCAGGGTGTGGATTCGGGTTATTTCGGTGCGGGCTGTGGCGGTGTTCTTGGCTGTCTGGGTGGGGGTGTAGTTGAGGGTGGCGTTGAGGACGATCAGGCGTTCGCGGCCGTCGGGGGTGCGGTAGGCCTGGTGGATGCGTTCCTCGGTGCGGAGGGGGGTGCCGGTGATGGGCTCTATCCAGTAGGTGCGGGTCGCCTGGGCCCACAGGGTGACGGGGACGTCGCGGGTGCCGGGGAGGCCCAGGAGGCGGGGTGGGAGGCCGCGGGTCGCCACGGCGGTGGGTGGGGTGTCCGCGACGAAGCGGTATACGGCTGTGCCTGACACGGTGTCGGTGCCGGCGAAGCGGGCGGGGTACGAGCGGCGGGTGGTGACGTCCCACAGGGACTGGTCGCGGGGTGGGGTGCCGTACGGCCATCGGAAGACCAGGCCGGAGTGGGGGGCGGGGCGGCCGGCGGCGGACTCGCCGCAGCAGGCGACCGCGGTTCCGGTGCGGCGGTCGAAGGCGGCGCGTTCCTGGGTGTAGGAGACCGGTGTGCCGTCCTCCGCCGCCAACTCCGTGAACGCGTCCCAGACCACCCATGTCGGCCCGCCCGCGCCGACGTCGCCGCGCACGGTGGTGGTGCCGCGCAGGAGCCCCGTGCGCACCGAGGCGCTGCCGGGGTCGAAGTACGTCGCGTCGCGAGCCTCGGTCTCCACCACCTGGTACGCGTCGGGGCGGGCCCCCAGCACCCGCTCGGCCACGTAGAAGCGGACCAGGGCCGCCCCGCTCAGCAGGAACGCTCCGAGCAGGATGAGGACCGGCCCGACCCCTCGCCGCATCCGCCCCGCCTCCACCGTCACGCGACCCGCATCGGCCGCTCGTCCCCGCCCACTAGCCCACATCGTTCACGACGACGCGTGCACGGCCATTAACCGCCCCGCGCCGCTCCCGACGACACATGACCGGCCATCAGCCGCCCCGCATCGCTCACGACGACGCGTGACCGGCCACCAGCCGCCCCGTATCGCTCGCGACGACCGCCATTAGGCTGCCCCGCCGGCGTCGGCCGGGGCGGGACCTGGGCGATCACCGTGCCGGTTGCTAAAGTGTGCAAATCCTACGCGAGGGTGGGCAGGATGGCGGAGGCGATCACCGAGCGGCGGCCCCGGTCGCGGCCGGGGCCGCCTATGACCGGTCACCAGCCCGCACTGGACGGCATGCGTGCGCTCGCCGCGTTCGGGGTGTTGCTGCTGCACGTCGCCGCGACCACGGGTGTCGCGTTCGAGGACTCCGGGTTTGCCTCGGTGCTGGTGCGGGGGGACGTGGGGGTGGCCGTCTTCTTCGTGCTGTCCGGCTTGCTGCTGTACCGGCCTTGGGCTTCGGCGCTGCTGCTCGGGACGCCGGGTCCGCACGTCGGGGGCTACCTGGTGCGACGGGCGCTGCGGGTGCTGCCGGCGTACTGGGCGGTGGTGACGGCGGCGCTGCTGTTCTTCAGCCCGCAGCACACCCGGGCGCTGTGGACGTGGGCGCAGTGGTTCCTGCTGCTGCCGCTGTACGACCCGGATCCGTGGTGGCGCGGCTCGGGGCCCGAGGGGCTGTACCAGATGTGGACGCTGGCGGTGGAGGCCGCGTTCTACGTCACGCTGCCGCTGCTCGCGTGGGCGGTGGCGCGGCTGGCGTCCCGGGGCGGGGCGGACCCGCGCACCAGGGCGCGGCGGGCGCTGCTCGTCCTCGGCGGGCTGACGGCGCTGTCCGCCCTCTACCTGCTGGTGGTGTACGTGCCCACCTGGCGTCCGTTGGCCGGGACGGTCGTGGTGCGGTACTGGATCTGGTTCTGCCCGGGGATGATGCTGGCGGTGCTGGCCGCCTGGGCCCGAAGCGAGCCGGAGGACGGGCCGGTGCGGCGGTTCTGCCGGACGGTCGCCGGGTCGGCGGGGACGTGCTGGGTGATCGCGGCGCTGGCGTACGTCATCGCGAGCACGGAGCTGACCGGCCCGCGGGTGCTCGGCGTGGACACGTTCTGGACGGCGTTCTTCCGCACCGTGCTCTACGCGATGGTCGCGGTGTTCGCGGTCGCGCCCCTCGCGCTGGCGGACGGGAGGGCGTCATCGCCGGTGGGCAGGATCCTCGGCGGGTCCGTGCCCGCCTTCCTCGGCCGGATCTCCTACAGCGTCTTCCTGTGGCACGTCTTCGTGATCGCGGTCCTGTACCGCGCGCTGGGCTGGGAGCCGCGCACCGGCGGCTTCTGGCCGGTGCTGCTCGTGGTCTGCCTGGCCACGCTGGCCGTCGCCACGGTCTCGCACCTCGCCGTCGAGGAGCCGTTCCGCCTGCTCGGCCGCCGCCTGCCCCGCCGGCGCCGCGCCGGCTGAGCGCACCAGGACGGCGAGCAGCGCCCCGAGCACGGGCAGCGCGAGCAGCTGCGGCAGCGCGTCGGCGAGCAGCGGCCCCTGCCCGAACGCCGTCGCGACCCCGGCCGCGACCAGCCCCGCCCCCGGAACCCACAGCCGAAGACCCGCCCCGGCCCTGATGCCGCGCGCGAGAACGGCACCGGGTGCCGCGCGAACCCCGGGCCGATCGAACAGCCACGTGAGCACCGGCACCGCCACCAGCCCGGCCGGTCCGGCCGCCCACAACCCGGCCGCCGCCCCCGTGACGAGCACCGTCGCACGGTTCACGCCCGCCCAGCGCCCCACGTCCTCGCGCCGCCGCCCGACCACCCGGAGCAGCGCGAAGAACAGCACCGGCACCAGCCCGCAGATGCCCGCGACGATCGTCCACCGGAACAGCGAGCCCGGCGCGAAGGACATCGTCACCCGCCCGTTCAGGCCCGCCGGCACCGCCCACGCCTGCTTCCACCCGTCCACGCGGACCGGCCGCAGCACCACGCCCCCGGCGCTGGCCCGCCAGCCGGGGTTGAAGTTCTCGTCGACCACCAGGTACGACGCCACGGGCGCCGCGACGTCGACCGTCCTGGTGGAGCCCGCGAAGTCCCTCGCCACCGCCGAGCCGAGGACCCGCGCGGGCGGGGTCACCCGCGTGCCGGTGAGCACGGCCGAGTCCACCCGGAACGGGTCCAGCGGGGACACGAACACACGGTTGCGGCCCGCGGCCACCCGCGCCTGTCCGCAGGTGACGTACCGCAGCGGGCGCCCGGCCAGGACGTCGCCGAACGTGCCCTCGGCCCGGCTGCGCAGCTGCACGCCGTTGACCAGCAGCGTGGGGCCGAGGCCGCACGCCAGCGTGAACCGCTCGTGAGCCGTGTCGGGCAGCGGGTCCACGCCGGGCACCACGACCTCGCTCACCTGCAGCGAGCCGGGGCCCGCGAACCGGATGGCCAGCCGGTCGGTGCGCAGGCGCGGGAAGGTCACCACGCCGTCGTCGCCGATCCACCCGCCGCGCACCGTGCCGTCCGCCCCGGTGACGATCACCGAGGTCGGCGGGCGGGCCGTCGGCGGGCGCCGGACCGTGAGCCTGCTGATGGTGCGGCGTCCGCGCCAGGCGATGGTCAGCTCGGGCGAGGTGTCCTTGGCCGAGGTCACCCACGTGGTGGCGAGGTCGCCGTCGAAGGCCGAGCGGGGCTGCACCACCGGGTCGGCGGACCAGACGCCGGACCCGCGCACCGTCGGCGGCCCGCCGGGGCGGGTGTACCGGTCGACCAGCGCGGGGTCGCGCAGCACGGCGTACCCGGACACCGCGCGCGTGCCGGCCGCGGCGGCGGTGAACTCGTGGTCGAAGGCGTAGCCCTCCTCCCCCGCCCGCGCCAGCGACGGCGCGCAGACCCACCGCACCGAGCCCGGCACGCAGGCCCCGCCCTCGGGTGCCCGGGTGAGCAGCTGGCCCTCGGGGACGCCCGGCGGCACCCGGACGGACGGGGAGACGTACGTGCGGGACGGGAGCAGGCCGGGGATCGACAGGTCGGAGACGGCGACCGAGGTGCCGTCCTGGTCGGCGCCCGGCGCGCCGCCGACCGACAGCACCCGGACCCGCAGCCAGGTGGCGCGTCCCTTGGGGACGGCGAGCCGCTGCGGGGCGCCGGTGACGTCCTGTTCGAGGCGCCCGGCGTCGGTCTCCACCGCGACCCGGGTGGGGAAGGGGCCGAGCGCGGGGTCGTCCACGAACGAGACCTGAGCCTGCGGCACGTCCAGCGGGCGGCCGAAGTCGACCCGCAGCCACTGCCCGGCCGCGCCGCCCCAGCCGCCGGAGCGCCAGGCGGTGCGCGGGTCGCCGTCGATCGCCGCGTACGGCAGGTTGCCCTCGGCGTGCAGGTCGCGGATCGCGCCCGGCCCGGACGCCGACGACGAGGCCGACACCCCGGCGATGCCCTGGTAGCGGGCGGTCGCCCAGTACGGCTTCCAGCCGTCCTCCACGTAGTCGTCCACCGCGCCGACCTTCGGCGGCGTCTCCCCCGCAGTCAGGGTGGGCGACATGGAGACCCGCAGCTCGCCGAACTGGCGCTGGCGCCTGCGCAGGGAGTCGGTGACGAAGACCTCCCGGGGCGCGGCGCCCGCGGCGTCGTCGTCCAGCGCCACCGGGCCGTCCCCGAGCAGGCCGTGGTCGGCGAGCGCGAGCAGGCCCTCCGGGCCGCCGTACAGCCTGACCAGCTCGTCCTGCGGCGGCAGCGACACCACCGGCCCCGCGCCGGCGACCTCGTACACCTCCAGGGACGGGTACCGCGAGTCCAGGCCGTCCAGCGCGTCGTCGGTCCAGCCGCCGCCGGACGGCGGCCCGAACTCCGCGACCTTGGCCAGGCCCGGGGAGGCGTCGAGGGCCTGGTGGACGCGGGCGGGCCAGGCGCCGGTGAGCTCGCGGCGCTCCAGGTCGTTGCGGACCAGCAGGTAGCGCACGCCCATGCGGGCCAGCACCGGGGCGACGCCCGGGGAGCCGAGGCCGGTGCTGAACCGCTGGTCGATCGCGTCCAGCAGGCGGACCAGGCCGAGCGAGCCCGCCGCGGCGACCTGCCGCTCGGCCCACCGCACGGTGAGCAGCTGTTGCGGCGGCTCGTCCATCGGGCGGCCCCAGGTGTACTCGCCGAACCGCGAGCCGGGGACGGCCAGCACGCCCTGCTGCCCGGCGCGCTCGTTCAGCCACTCGGCGGCCTCCCGCCAGTAGTCCGGTATCTGGCGGAACGACCCCCCGGCCGCCAGCCCGAGGGTCACGGCGGGCACCACCGTGGCGGCCAGCCCGGCGAGCGCCACCCCGGCGAGCGCGGGACGCAGGCGAACCGGGCCCATGCGCGCCGCGAGGGCGGGACGGGCCGTGGCCAGCAGGTGGGCCAGGCCGACGGCCAGCGGCAGCCGGAGCACCGCATCGAACTTGCGCAGGTTGCGCAGCGGGGCCAGCGGGCCGTCCAGCAGGTCGCGGAGGTACCCGGCGAAGCCCGGCTCCAGCACGCTGATGTGCCCGCTGACCGCGATGAGCGTCCCGGCGAGCACGGCGAGGGCCAGGAAGCGGCGCTCGGGCAGGTCGGAGCGCAGCACGCCGGTCAGCCCGAGGGCGGCCACGGCGCAGGTCGCGACGATCAGCAGCGGGCGGGTGGCCAGCTCGAAGCCGACCGGCTGGGACGGGCCGGCGCCCGAGTAGATCCACGACACCCAGTCGGGGGTGCCGCGCAGCACGTTGGGCAGCGAGGTGACGGCGGTGGTGGTGCCCGCGCTCTCGGTGTAGGGCAGGAACGAGAAGCCGTACCGGGAGAACAGCAGCAGCGGCAGCGTCCACCAGACGGTGGCCAGCACGACGCCGAGCACCCACCAGGCGAGGATGCGGGCCCGCCGTGCCGACCGGTCCCTGGTCAGCACGTACAGCCCCGGCACCACCAGCACGGCGACCACGGCGGCGGCGTTCACCCCGCCGCACAGGGCGACCGCGAACGCCGAGCGGGCGCAGCAGATGACGCGGTTGCCGCCGAGGGCCGCGGTGACCAGCGGCAGCAGGATCCACGGCAGCAGCGCGGCCGGCTGGAACTCCGCCGACAGCACCCCGACCATGGTCAGGGCGCGGGGCGCCAGGGCGTAGGCCAGCGCGCCGACCAGCCGGGTGCGGGGCGTGCCGACGCCGAGGCGGGCCATCAGCCGTTCCGCGCCGAGGAACGCCGCCACCAGCAGCAGCGCCATCCACAACCGCTGCACCACCCAGCCGTCCAGCCCGGCGAGGCTGCCGAGCAGGTAGAACGGCCCCATCGGGAACAGGTACCCGGCCACTTGGTTCTGCAGCTGACCGAACTGCGCGGTGTCCCACAGCTCGACGGCCCGCGCGAGGAACGCCGCCGGGGTCATCGCCAGGTCGATCTTGGTGTCGCTGATCAGCCGCCCCGGCTGGGTCAGCATGGCCAGCGTGGCGAGCATCAGCGAGCAGGCCAGCCTGTGCAGCCGGCCGCGCAACCTCTCGTCGGCCCCGCCGTTCACCACGGCTCGCCCAGCAGGACTTCCTGCGGCCCGGCGGGGCGGAGTTCCAGGATCTCGCCGAGGCCGGCCGCGTGGATCCGGGCGGGCGTGGTGCACTCGACGACGACCGTGCGCTCGCCGGCGCCGGCGCGGTAGCGGACCACGTACGCCTCCCCCTCGCCGACGTCGGCGACCATGAGCAGCCTGGCCATGCGGCGCGCGGCGGCGTCCCAGGTGAACCGGGCGGCCCAGGCGCGGCACTCGGCGGCGATCTCGGCCCGCCGTGCCGCGACGTCCTTGAGCACGGCGCCCGCGACGACGTCCAGGGACTCGCCGGGACGCACCAGGCGGCCGGTGCGGCCGTCGCGCACCGCGTCGCGCAGGCCGTCCACATCGTAGGCGACCGTGGGGACGCCGAGGGCCGCCGCCTCCAGCACGCTCAGGCCCCAGCCCTCGCCCTGGGAGGCGGACAGGTGCAGCCAGGACGAGGAGACCAGCCGGGCCTTCTCCTCGTCGGTGACGAACCCGTGGAAGCGCACCGCGTCGCCGAGCCCGGCGCCGGCGGCGAGCCGGGTGAGGCGCTCCTGCTCGGGGCCGCGGCCGACGACGTGCAGCACCAGCCCGGGCCACTCGTCGCGCAGCGCGGCGGCGGCCTCGATCACCCGCTCCACCCGCTTGTGCGCCACCAGGCGGCCCACGCAGACCAGCGACGGCCGCGCGGACGGCGTCCCGGGCGGGGCCGCGGGCGGGTCGCCGCCGTTCGGCACCACATGGATGGGGCCGGTCCACGCCAGCCGGTCGCGCATGGCCGCGACGGTGGACGGCGACACGGCCACGCACGCGCGTCTCCGGTACGCCCGGCGGGCCACCGGGCCCTCCAGGAACCGTCCGAGGCGCGCCATCCAGCCGGGGAAGTGCACGCCGAACTGCGCGTCGTGCACGTGGTGCATCACACACAGGACCGGCACGCGGCGGGGGATCACCCACGGGGTGAAGAAGGGGATGCCGTTCTGGCAGTCGATCACCGCGTCGAACCGTCCACGGTGGCGGGCCAGCCAGGCCAGCACCCGGGGGTAGACGGTGAAGACGCCGCCCAGGCGGACGATGTCGACGCCGTCCACCCTGGCCGTGCGGGACTGGCCCTGGTCGCGGGCGGTCACGAACGTCACCCTCGCGCCCTGGGCGGCCAGGCGGCGCCCGATCTCCCACGCGTACGCCTCGGCGCCGCCCGCCGAGCGGTGCCACGGGTCGCGCCAGTTGACGACGGCGACACGCCTGCCGGGCAGCCCCGGCGGCCAGCCGGGCGCCGACAGCGCCACCTCCCTGACCGGCATGCGACCTTAGGCGGCCGAGGAGGCCGAGTCGCGGTACGGGGCCGCGGCGACCCTGGCGGGGGTGGCCTTCGCGGGCAGCTGGCCGCGGGCGGCGAAGCCGACGTCCAGCCAGATGGCGCCCATCTCGGCGAAGATGCCGAGGCTGTGCCGCAGGCAGGAGAAGGTGGAGCCGGAGACGTCGCGCCAGTGCACCGGGATCTCCCGCATGGCGAGGCCGCGCTCCCGGAACCTCGCGAGCAGCTCGACGTCGAACGCGAAGCCGTCGCACCGCAGCCGGGCGGCCACCGTGCGGGCCTCGGCGCCGCGGAAAAGCTTGAAGCCGCACTGCGTGTCGCCGATGTCGCCGACGATCTGGCGAGCCAGGCCGCGGAACACCGTGGCGCCCACCCGGCGCAGCAGGCTGTGCCTGGCCTCGACCACGGACGCGGGGTCGGCGCGCGAGCCGATGACGGCGGCGTAGCCCATGCCGAGCAGGGCCATCGCCGGGTCGAGCGCGGACAGGTCGGTCGCCATGTCGACGTCAAGGAACCCGACGAACGGGGCGGTGGTGGCGAGCAGACCGGCCCGCACGGCGGCGCCCTTGCCCCGGCGTTCGCAGTGCACCAGCCGTACCGGGACCGGCAACTGGGGCCAGTCGCGGACGATGGCCGGAGTCGCGTCGGTGCTGGCGTTGTCGACGACGATGACCCGGGCCCTGATCTGCAGCTCGGCGAGCTTCGCGCACAGCGCGGCCAGCCCTGCCGGAAGCCGGTCCTCCTCGTTGTAGGCGGGGACGACCAGTTCCAGCAGGGCCGGGCCGCCGGGCGCGCCAGCAGCCTGGGGGGAGACCATGGCGCGGCCGAGTCAGCGGGTGCCGTAGTTGAACAGAGGCTTGTTCACCGGGACCGGAGAGGGGGCAGCGAGGTTGACCACGCTGATACTGGCCCCCAGTGCGAGCAGAACTCCGGCGACTATCGCTATGAGCAGGCGCATCACTCGGCTCCTCGGCTAGCCCTGGTCTGGCGTCCACCGACATTAGAACGCGATCCAACAAGATGGAAGCAGATATACGAAAACGCAACAAACCAACCCAAGCCCACTACCAGCCACTTCCGCCCCTCTGCCTGCGGCGGAACCGGATCCGGGACGGCGTACAACCTCAGGTTCTCTCCCTGGTACCTCAGCTCCGCCCCCGCCAGCCGCCCCTGCAACACGTTCCACTCCCGGGGCTCGTCGACCACCACGAACCGCACCCCGCCCCGCCGCAGCCCTTCCGTCATCTCCCCCGCCCCTCGCACCACCGCCCCGAGCTCCCGGGCCCTGGGGTCCTCCGTCCCCACCACGATGTCCCCCACCCGCACCGCGTCGTTCCACACCACCCGCCGCGTCAGATACCGGGGCAGCGGGTCCAGCGAGGCCCGGTCCCCGTTCCACGGGTACCGCCGGTACGCCTCCCAGGGCAGCAGCAGCACGTCCCCCGCCCCCTTCTCCGCCGCCACGATCCCCCGCACCACCTCGAAGTCCCGCGGATACTCCACCGCGGCGAGCCGCCCGAACCCCCCGAACAGCAACCCCGGCAGCAGAAGCAGCGGCCCGGCCGCCATCACCCCGGCGATCACCACCCGGGCGGACCTCCCGGGCCCCGGCAGCGTGGCACGCCCGTCCCCCGGGGCCGCTTCCCGCTCACGCCGGACCGTTTCCCGTTCACGCCGGACCGTTTCCCGTTCACGCGGGGCCGCTTCGCGCTCCTCCGGGGCCGCTTCCCGTTCGCGCGAGGCCGCTCCCCGCTCGCGCAGCAGCCACCGGGTCACGGCGGCGATCCCGAGGGCCTGGGCCAGGGCCAGCGGGGCGACGTACTGCTGAGCGTCGCGCAGCACCGCGAAACCCGGCCAGAAGCCGATCAGCGCGCGCAGCACGGCCCGCCCCGGCTCCACGGTCCCGAGGGCCGCCACCACGAAACCCACGGCCGCCGCCACCGCGAGGCCGCGCCTGCCCGGCAGATCCCGCGCCATCGCGAACCCTCCGACGGCCACCACCGCGACCAGCAGGCGCAGCGCCGCGGGAACCACCGCGTCGTACCCGCCGGGCACCACCTCGGCGTTCCACACCCCCGACAGCGACAGCAGGCTCGCGTACACCCCGAACGGCGAATCCGCCCGCGCCGCGAACGCCTCCACCCCCGCCGCGTCCGACGGCACCCCCCGCCCGGCCAGCAGGCTCGGCACCAGCCACGGCAGGCTCAGCACCCCGCACGTCACCGCCACCCGCCACCACGCCCGGGTCCGCCCGGCCGCGGCCACCGGCAGGACGGTCAGCGCGGTGATGATCATCGCCATGAACCCGCCGGCGGCGGCCGGCAGGAACCCCAGGACCCCCCGCCCCGAGACGACGGCGCGCACGGCCCACGGCAGCCCCGCGTACCCGAGCAGCAGCGCCCACTGCCCGAGGAACAGCCGCTCGGCGACGAAGGGATTCCAGGCGTAGAACACCGCCCCCGCCAGCCGTACCGGAACCCTCTCCCCCGCGAGCAGCGCCGCGACCCCCGAGCACGCCAGCACGAAGATCCCCAGCAGGATCCCCTTCTGCACGACCTGCCCGGGAAGCACCCACCCCAGCACCCCCACCAGGGCGTCACTCGGCACCGCCCGCGGCAGATTCCCGGTGAGCCCGAACGCCCCCGCCCCCACCACCGGCTCGGGCACGAACACCATGTCGTACACGAGCACGAACCCGGCCGCCAGCGCGGGCCCCAGCGCCACCACGCCGAGCACCACCCCGACCCCCACCGGCCACCACCGCCACACCATCCCCCCACCCTGCCGGATCCCCACCGCCCTCCGCACCGGGCCCCGGCCCCACCTGCGGAAGTCGTGGGGCGCCGGGGCGGGCTCGAGGGGGGCTTCGCGTGATATACCGGGTGTTTCGTCGGCGGGTTTATCCCTTGTCTTCCTCTATGGACAGATTGCGGGTGACGTGTCATCTCGGAGTGTGGCGAGTCTCGCGCCGGAGGGGCCGGGGACCGCTGACGACGTGCGGGTGTCTCGCTGGGCGGGGCGGAATTGGGTGCTGGTTGTGGGGGTGTTGTTGGTCGCGGTGGGGTTTGTGGGTAAATGGCTGGTTTTGCGGGGTGGGTACTTTCGGGAGGACGACTTCGAGTACGTGGCGCGGGCGTGGGCGGCGGGGTTCGACTTCGGGTATCTGGGGCGGGTGCACTGGGGGCAGTTCATGCCCGGGGGGTTCGCCGTCGTCTGGGTGGTGGCCAGGGTGGCGCCGTACGACTGGGGGGTCGTGGCCGGGGTGACGCTGGCGGGGTACGCGGCGGCGGGGCTGGCGGTGCTGCGGATGCTGCGGGTGGTGGCGGGGGCGCGGTGGGGGACGCTGGCGCCGCTGGCGGTGTTCCTGTTCACGCCCATGACGCTGGCGGCGATGAGCTGGTGGGCGGCGGCGTTGAACACGGTGCCGTTGCAGATCGCGTTGCCGATGGCGGTCGCGTCGCACGTCCTTTATCTGCGCACGGGGCGGACGGCGCACGTGTGGGCGGCGGCGGGGTGGGTGGCGTTCGGGATGCTGTTCTTCGTCAAGGCGGCGCTCATCCCGGTGGTGTTGTTCGTGGTGACCGCCGGATATTTCACCAAACGGCGGGGGTGGGGGGTGCTGTGGGCCACCCTGCGGGAGTGCCGCGCGGCGTGGACCGTCCAGGGTGCTCTCGTCGTGGGATACGCCGCCCTTTATCTGTTCCAGCTGCGCACCTCGGCGAGCGGGCCGAGCGTTCCCCCGGCGCAGGACATCCTCACGTTCGCCCGGCTGCTGATCACCGAGACGTTCACCACGACGGCGCTCGGCGGGCCCGGTGACTGGTTCGCCACCGCCGCCCGCGACATCGCCCTCGCCGCCCCCTCCCCTCTCCTGGTCCTCGCGGCGGGGCTGATGTTCCTGCTGCTCGTCGCGGCGAGCCTGCTGCTGCGCCGCCGCGCCTGGTGGAGCTGGGCCCTGCTGGGCGGCTACCTGCTGCTGGCCGACGTGCTGCCGGTCGCCCTCGGACGGCTCACCGAGCGGTACGTCGAACTGGCCGGCGCCGAGACCCGCTACGTCGCCGACGCCGCGCCGGTGCTGGCCCTGTGCCTGGCACTGGCCTTCCTGCCGGTGCTCGGCGAGCGGGACGCCTACCGGCGCGCGTTCACCCGGCCGGACGGCGGCCGCCTGCGGCCCGCGTGGTCGCGCGCGGCGCGCGGGCTCACCGCGATCGGGATGGCCGGGTTCGCGGCGGGAGCGGCGTGGTCGTCGGCGGAGCTGGCGAGGACGGTGGACACCACCCCGGGGCGGGTCTTCCTGGCGAGCGCCGAGAGGTCGCTGAGAACCGCCTCGCCGGACGCGGACGTCTTCGACAGCGAGATGCCCACCTATCTGATGCAGCCGCTGTTCGGCGAGTACGCCCGCGCCTCACGCGCGCTGGCGCCGTTCGCCCGCCCGGTGCACAGGGCGACCATGCGGGACCAGCCGCCGTCCGCCGCTCCCCTCGTCCTGGACGACCGGGGACGGCTGCGCCCGCTGAAGGTCTGGGGAAAGACCTACCGGCCGCCGGACGGCTGCTGGCCGACCCGGGACGACGGCGCCACGATCCCCGTCGAGGACCCGACGGGCAGGGACGACAGGTACGTCGCCCGGCTGGAGTACATCAGCGGCGTCGCCCAGCCGGTGACGGTGTGGCTCGGCCAGGGGCATGTGGACGTGACGCTGGAGCCTGGCCTGCACGCCGTGACGTTCGCGATAAAGGGACACGGGGGCACGATCCGGGTGACCGGCGACCGGTCCGGACCAACCTTTCAGGTCTGCGCGTTGGCGCTGGGCTTCGCGGTGGCGGGCTAGTACCTGCGCGATGCGGCAGAAAACCGGTCGGATGCCTTAAGGAATTTCGGCCAAGTAAGTGCACATTTACCGAGTTCAGCGTGCTTTTCAGCATGATCCGACGAATTGAAGTCAAATTTCGTGACAAAACATCATTGCAGCCATACCACAGCGGCCGTACCTTCCCGGTATGGATCTGGAGCTCCGACACCTCAAGATCGTGCGCGCGGTCGCCGAGGCCGGGAGCGTCACCAAGGCCGCCACCCAGCTAGGGCTGGCACAGCCGTCATTAACCGCGCAGCTCAAGCGGATCGAGCGAACACTAGGCGGCACGTTGTTCGAACGTGACCGCAACGGCGCCCGCCCCACCCCCCTCGGCGAGCTCGTGCTGACCAGGGCGCGCGTCCTGTTACCCGCCGTCCGGGAACTGCAGGAAGAAGCGGTGCGCTTCGCCAACACCTACACCGGCATCCCCGGCATCCGCATCGGCGCCACGCACGGCCCGATCCTCGGCGGTCTGGTCGACCGCCTCACCGCCGCCCACCCGACCGCCCCGGTCAGCACCCGCACCTCGTGGTCGTCCAGGGAGCTCACCACGCTGGTGAGCGCGGGGCGGCTGGACTTCGCCCTCATCGGCACCTGCGGCGAGAGCCCTCCGCCGTCCATGGAGGCGATGACGTGGACCGTGGTGGGCACCGACCCGGTGTTCGTCCTGCTCAGCGAGGACCACCCGCTGGCCGGGGAGAAGGAACTGGAACTGTCCACCCTCGCCGACGAGGGCTGGGCGCTGGCCCCCGGCGACGGATGCTTCACCGACTGCTTCGCGGGCGCGTGCGCGCGGGCGGGCTTCGTGCCGAAGAACGTGTACGAGTCGGACGTCGCCACCTGCCTCCACCTGGTCCAGGTGGGCAAGGCCGTTGCGCTGTGCCAGGCGACGTTCCAGCTCAGCGCCGGTCTGGTGATGATGCCGCTGACCGGTGCCCCGCTGCAGTGGCGGCACCTGCTGGGCTGGCACGTGGATTCCTTCGCCGGCCGCGCGGCCCCCACCGTCGCCGACCACGCCAGGGCCGCGCACGGGCAGGCCGTCCAGCGCAGCACCCGGTACCTGGATTGGCGCGCCAGAAACCCCCATTTTGGGGCAGTTCCATAATGCGACGGTAGGGACGAAACGATAGTGCGGCGGCCGGCGGGGGCGCCGTTACGGTGACGGCACCCCCCTATCCAAGGAGAGTCGATGCTCCACAGACGCACGGTTACCGCCGGTTGCGCCTTGGCTATCAGCGCCCTCACCCTCCTCGCCGCTCCCGCCATCGCCGACCGCGAACCCGCCGCCGGGACCGGTTCCACCGCTCTGCGCCCGCCCGGCGACATGGTGTCGGCCATGCAGCGCGACCTCGGCCTCACCAAGGAGCAGGCCGAGTCGCGCCTGCTCAACGAGTCCCGTCTCGGCGACGTCGAGGTCGGCCTCCGCAAGAAGATCAGCGACAGCTACGCGGGCTCGTGGCTCAGCGGGCCCACCTCCGCCACCCTGACCGTCGCCACCGCCGACCCCGCCGCCGCCTCCTCAGTCACCGGCACCGGCGTGCAGGCCAAGGTCGTCAAGCACAGCCTGGCCACGCTGAACGCCGCCAAGGACGCGCTCGACAAGGCCGCCGCCAAGGCGCCGAAGACGGCCCCGGTGTGGTACGTCGACGTACGCACCAACAGCGTCGTCGTGCTGTCCGACCAGCCCGCCGAGGCGGAGTCGTTCATCGCCGCCAGCGGCGCGGGCAAGGGCGTCGTGCGGGTCGAGAAGTCCGGCGAGAAGCCCGAGCTCTACTACGACCTGCGCGGCGGCGACGCCTACTACATCAACAACTCGGCCCGCTGCTCCATCGGCTTCTCCGTCACGCGCGGCAGCACGCCCGGTTTCGTCAGCGCCGGCCACTGCGGCAGCGCGGGCGCGAGCACGACCGGCTTCAACCAGGTCTCCCAGGGCACCTTCCAGGGCTCCTCGTTCCCGACCAACGACTACTCGTGGATCTCGGTGAACAGCAACTGGACGCCGCAGCCTTGGGTGGCGGGCAGCGGTGGCAACGTGACCGTGACCGGCTCCACGGTGGCCGTCGAGGGCACCTCGATCTGCCGCTCGGGTTCCACCACCGGCTGGCGCTGCGGCACCGTGCAGCAGCGCAACACCAGCGTCACCTACGCCCAGGGCACGGTGTACGAGGTGACGCGGACCAACGCCTGCGCCCAGCCCGGCGACTCCGGCGGCTCGTTCATCTCCGGCACCCAGGCCCAGGGCATGACCTCCGGCGGCTCGGGCAACTGCACGACCGGTGGCACGACGTACTTCCAGCCGGTCAACGAGGCGCTGTCGGTGTACGGCCTGACGCTGACCACCAGCGGCGGCACCCCGCCGCCCACCGGGTGCAGCGGCTACCAGCAGACCCGGTCGGGCAGCCTGTCCAGCGGCGCCAGCGTCTACCAGCCGGACGGCTCGTACTACACCACGACCGCCTCGGGCACCCACCGCGGCTGCCTGGACGGCCCGAACGGCGTGGACTTCGACCTGTATCTCCAGAGATGGAACGGCGCCAGCTGGGTGAACGTCGCCAGCGGCATCACCTCGGGACCCGATGAGACGGTGACGTACACCGGCGCGGCCGGCAACTACCGCTATCGTGTCCACGCCTACAGCGGCTCCGGCTCCTACACCATGGCCTACAGCGCTCCGTAGGCCCCACGGACCCCCGGGCGCAGCCGGGGAAACCGCGCCGGCGCCGCCGTCCCGAGAGGGACGGCGGCGCTGTGCGCGGTCCATAGCCTTGAAGGCCCCGGCGCCTCAGCCGGCCGGGGTGATGCGGTACACGACGTGCCTCGGGCCGTCGGTGACCCGAGCGGCGCCGGTGAGGCCCGTGTAGTGGCCGGTGCCGCCGGTGACGGTGGAGACGCCCGTCAGCGGCACGGCGCCCGGCACGCTTTCCAGCCCGAGCAGCGTGATCTGACCGCGCTTGGTGCGCAGGACGCGGGCGCACTGGGCGACGGTGCCGCGCGGGGTGACCTGGACCGCGGCGCAGTGCGCGCTCGCGTCGCCGGCCCGCCGCCTTTTCCCGTCGAAGAGGGATTGGTAACTCACCCAGGAATCGCCCACTTTGAGGGGAGAAGGCTGGGTATTCGCCAATTTGACGGCGTAGAAAAGGATCGGCGCGGGCTTGCGACCGGGCTTCGCGGGGGTGGGCGCGGACGCCGTGCCGCGGGCGGGCGCGGACGCCGACGCGGCCGACGGGAGGACGGCGACCGAGCCGCCGGAGAGCGCCACGACCAGCGCGGTCACGGCGAGACGGTAACGGGGCGAATATCCAGACATTTGTGCTCCAACTCGGGAGGGATTACGAAGCAGGCCGCTTTTCGCTCAGCGGCGGCTTGACATTTTCCCCGCGATATCCCGGCCGGGCAACGCCCATATTCACGGCATAGTTCGCCTTCTCCCTGCAAATCCCCATAAAAAAACTCGCGATTTCTCCGGGAGGCCGCGAGGCGCTCCAGTCAGCCCCCACGAGCCCGCCCGCCAGCGGACCTGACTCTAAAACGATCACATGTAAGACAGACCGGTGAACGGGTCCATAACACGGAGATAGGGGCGAAACGATAGCTCCGCTGTGCCCCTTAGCCCGGGTTACGGTGACGGCAACTCCCCCCAACACAAGGAGAGCCGATGCTCCGCAGACGCACGGTCACCGCCGGATGCGCTCTTGCAATCAGCGCCGTCACCATGATGGCCGCCCCCGCCGCCATCGCGGACCGGGCACCCTCGGCCGCGACCGGCACCACCGCCGCCCCCGCGCCCACGATGATCGACGCGATGAGCCGCGACCTCGGGATCACCAAGGAGCAGGCCGAGTCCCGGCTGCTCAACGAGGCCCGGGCGACCGGCCTTGAGGCCTCCTTCCGCGACAAGCTCGGCGGCAGCTACGCCGGCGCCTGGCTGAGCGGGCCCACCTCCGCCACGCTGACCGTGGCCACGAGCGACGCGGCCTCCGCCGCCTCCATCACCGGCACCGGTGTCCGCGCCCAGGTCGTCAAGAACAGCCTGGCCTCGCTGGACGCCGCCAAGGACGCGCTGGACAAGGCCGCGGCTAGCGCCCCGGCGTCGGCCCCGGTGTGGTACGTCGACGTGAAGACCAACAGCGTCGTGGTGCTCTCCTCCGCGCCCTCCGACGCGGCGCAGTTCATCGCGGCCAGCGGCGCCGACGCGGCGCTCGTCCGCGTCGAGGCGTCGGCCGAGGCCCCGCAGACCTTCTACGACCTGCGCGGCGGCGACGCCTACTACATCAACAACTCGGCCCGCTGCTCGGTGGGCTTCTCGGTGCGCCGCGGCAGCACGCCCGGCTTCGTCAGCGCCGGCCACTGCGGCCGCGCGGGCAACACCACCACCGGCTTCAACCGCGTCGCCCAGGGCACCTTCCAGGGTTCGTCCTTCCCGGGCAACGACTACTCGTGGGTCGCGGTGAACAGCAACTGGACCCCGCAGCCTTGGGTGCGCGGCGCCAGCGGCAACGTGATCGTCCGCGGCTCCACCCAGGCGGGCGTCGGCTCCTCGATCTGCCGGTCCGGCTCGACCACCGGCTGGCACTGCGGCACGGTGCAGCAGCTCAACACCTCCGTGCGCTACTCGCAGGGCACGGTCAGCGGCGTGACCCGCACCAACGTCTGCGCCGAGCCCGGTGACTCCGGCGGTCCGTACATCTCGGGCAACCAGGCCCAGGGCATGACCTCCGGCGGTTCCGGCAACTGCTCCAGCGGCGGCACGACCTTCTTCCAGCCGGTCAACGAGGCCCTCTCGGCCTACGGCCTGACCCTGGTGACCGGCTAGCCACCGGCGCCACCCGGCACCACCCTCCGGCGCCGCCGTCCCCCCGGACGGCGGCGCCTCCCTTTTCTCTGGACATGTAACCCCAGCGGGGGTATGTATGGGTTATAACCCTCTACTAACCCCAGTGGGGAGACATCGAATGCCCAAGATCAACGTCTACCTTCCCGACGAGCTGGCCGAGGCCGTCAAGGAGGCGGGCGTGCCGGTGTCCGCCGTGTGCCAGCGCGCCCTGGAACAGGCGGTGCGGCGGATCACCGCCATCCGCGTGACGGCGTTCGGGGATCTGGACGCGGAGGACCCCACCGGCAGGCTGAGCCAGTTCACCGACCGCGCCCGGACCGTGCTCAAGCTCGCCGTGAAACTGGCCCGCGCGGACAAGGCCCCCACCGTGGGCACCGAGCACCTGCTGGCGGGCATGCTCGCCGAGGGCTCCAACCTCGCCCTGCACGTCCTGCGCGCCATCGACATCGACCCCATCCAGCTCGCCGGGGTGATCCCCCTCACGGCCGGGCCGGAGGACGGCGAGCCCGCCCGCCACTTCAGCGCCCAGGCCGCCGCCGTCCTCGAACTGACCGTCAGCGAGGCGACCGGCCTCGGGCACAACTACGTCGGCTGCGAGCACCTGCTCCTCGGCCTGGTCGCCGAGCCCGACGGCACCGCCGGCCAGATCCTGCGCGGCCGCGGCGCCGACCCCAGGCTCACCCGCCACGCCGTCACCGCCGCCCTGGCGGGCTACGTCCACCTGCGCGCCCAGACGACCCCCCAGGCGGCCCCCGCGGCCCCCCAGGCGGTCCCGCAGGGCGCCAGAGAGGCACTCACCGCCGCCGTGCGCGCGGAACTCCAGCCGTTGATCACGCGGATCGAACGACTGGAGTCCCAGGCCGGTCTGACCGACGCGCCGTGAGCCCTACTTGCCGGGCTCCGGGTCGCGGGGGAGGTTCAGCAGGCGCTCGGCGATGATGTTGAGCTGCACCTCGGTGGTGCCGCCGTAGATGGTCATGGCGCGGGTGGCGAGGACGGCGCGGTTCCAGTAGCCGGGGTCGCCCAGCTTCATGTCGGCGGCCGTGGTGGCGGCGGGGCCGACGAGGGTCACGGCGCACTCGGCCACGTGCTGGGCGTGCGAGGTGGACAGCAGCTTGCGGACGGACGCGTCGGCGCCCGGCTCGGCGCCCGCGAGCTGCTTCAGCGTGACGCGCAGGCTCAGGGCGTTGATGGAGTGCCCCTCGCAGACGACGACGGCCAGCTCCAGGCGTTCGGCGGGGGTGAGATCGCGGTTCAGGCGGGAGGCCAGGCCGAGCAGGTCGGGGACCGAGGAACCCGTGCCGCCCGAGCCGGACGAGAGGGAGACGCGCTCGTTGGAGAGGGTGTTGCGGGCGACGCGCCAGCCTTCGTTGATCTCGCCGACGACCAGCTCGTCCGGCACGAAGACGTCGTCCATGAAGACCTCGTTGAAGAGGTTCTCGCCGGTCATCTCGGTGAGCGGCCGGACGGTGACCCCGGGGGCCTTCATGTCGACGATGAAGTACGTGATGCCGTCGTGCTTGGGCTTGGTGGTGTCGGTGCGGGCGATGCAGATGCCCCACTCGGCGACGTGCGCCACCGAGGTCCAGATCTTCTGGCCGTTCAGCCGCCAGCCGCCCTCGACCCGCTCGGCCTTCATCTGCAGCGAGGCGAGGTCGGAGCCCGCGCCGGGCTCGCTGAACAGCTGGCACCAGATCATCTCGCCGGCCAGCGTGGGCGGGAGGTACCGCTCCTGCTGCGCGGGCGTGCCGTACGCGACGATGGACGGCACCACCCACGCGCCGATGACCATCTGCGGCAGCCGCACCTTGGCCGCCCGCAGCTCCTGGTGGATGAGCACCTGCTCCAGCGCGGAGGCGTCCCGGCCCCAGGGGTGCGGCAGGTGCGGCATGACGAAGCCCTCGCCCGCCAGCGCCCGCTTCTGCTCCCGGCCCTCCAGGGCGGCGATGCGCGCGATCTCGGCCCGGATGCCGGCGCGCCGCGCCTCGGCCTCCTCGGGCAGGTCGATCTCCATCTCCCTGGTGACGCCGGACAGCGAGTAGCCCGCCACCCGGTCGGCCCACTCGGAGGAGGCGCCGAGCAGCGCGCGCAGGGTGAGCGCCCGGCGGAGGTACAGGTGGGCCTCGTGCTCGAAGGTGTAGCCGATACCGCCGAAGATCTGGATGGCGTCCTTGGCGCAGGAGACGGCGGCGTCCGGGGCCATCACGCCCGCGATGGCGGCGGCGAGGCCGAACTCGTCGCCGGTGGCGCGGGTGGCGTCCCACACGGTGGCCCTGGCCTGCTCGAGCGCGACGAGCATGCGCGAGGCCTTGTGCTTGACCCCCTGGAACTGCCCGATGGGGCGGCCGAACTGCACCCGCACCCGCGCGTAGTCCGCGGCGGCCCGCACGCACCACGCGGCGACCCCGGCCGCGTCGGCGCCGAGCAGGACGGCGGCGAGGTCGCGCACCGCCGGCCCGCTGAGCCCGTCCAGCACGCGCTCCCCGGGGACGGCGACCGCGTCCGCCGTCACGGTGGCGACGCCGCGGGTGAGGTCGAGGCTCCTGACCGGGGTGACCGTGACGGCGTCGCGGGACAGCGCGACCCATTCGCGGCCCCGCTCGGTGTCCACCGGAAGGACCAGCACGTCGGCGAGGGCCGCGCCGAGCACGGACTCGACGGTGCCGCCGACGGTGAGGGCGCCGTCCGCGTCCCGGGTGCCGGTGAGCGCCCCGGTGAGCGCGACCGCGCCGGTCAGCGTGCCGTCGGCGAGTCCCGGCAGCAGCTCGGCGCGAGCCTTGGCGTCGGCGGCGTGCACCACCGCGGACGCGAGGACGGTCGGGAGGTACGGCCCCGGCGCGACCCGCTCCCCGAGCGCCTCGACGGCCACGGCCGTCTCCAGCAGCCCGAACCCGCTCCCGCCGTACTCCTCGGGAAGGTGGAGCCCGAGCAGTCCCTGCTCGGCGAGCCCTGCCCAGAACCCGGGCCGCTCCTCGCTCTCGGCCCCGACGGCCGCGCGGACCACTTCTACGGGGATGTTGCGTTCCGCCCACCCGGTGACGGACTCGCGGAGCGCCTCGTGCTCCTCGCTCAACCCGATCGCCATGACATCCTCCGTGCGGTTCGTGCCGTTCCGGTAGCCAGAACCATATTCTAGAAGATGCTTCCATGGCGAACACATGCCTATGTGCGCTTCAGCCGAAATTACCGGCCACGGCGCGTGTCCGGGCGGAGACGGCCGGTATCGGACGGCTCAGATCGGGCGGACGGCCCAGAAGAGCATGTTGAGGTCCCGGTACAACGCGGGGCGGGTGTCGGGGACGGTGGCGAAGAGCATGGCGGGCTTGGCGCGACCGGTGGCGACGACCATGACGTAGGACTGCGAGGTGTGCTTCTTGCCGTCGACGCGGTAGGTCAGTTTGTAGCCGAGCATCCAGCCGACGCCGTAGCGGGTGCGCTGGGAGACCGTCCAGTTGAACTTGGCGGTCTGCGGCTGGTGGCGCAGGGACCACTTGGCGGCGCGGGCCGCGAGGGCGCGGAAGTCGGAGTAGACGCGCGGCTGCTTGTTCAGGGCGCCGGGGAGGGGGGCCGAGCCGATCAGCGTCTGGGGGCGGGCGGAGGAGCCGACCTTCTGCGCGGCGGCGAAGCCGGGGCGGGTGGCTTTGGCCCACGGCCCGGCGTACTGGGGGTAGCTGATGCCGGTCTTCTGGTCCTGGACGTACGACGCGACGGGCGTGCCGGTGCCGTCGAACACCGTCATCGGCCTGGCGGCGGGGACGGGGGGGACGACGATGGGGGTCGGCTTGGGCTTGACCGGGGTCGTGGCGCCCGGCCCGCCGCCGCGCGCCGGGTCGACCCGCACCGGGTCGTCCGGCCGGTCGCCGGCGAACAGCACGAAGATGAGGACGACGATGACGGCGGTGACGAGCGCCGCGCCGATGCCGTACACGACCTTGATCGGGACGTCGCCCGCCCGCAGGATCGCCGCGGACAGCGGGCCGTCGGGCCTGCGCGGGACCACCGCGGGCGTCGGCGGGGCCTCGTCCACCGGCTCGGGCCAGGGCGGCATGGCGTCGGACTGGCGCACGCGCGGGACGGCGCTCTCGCGCACCCCGCGGCCGGTGTCGTCGTCTCCGGCGGGCGCGTAGGGGCGCCTGCGCAGGAAGCCGGCGGGGACGGTCGGGCCGTCGGGGGGCAGGGGGGCCTGGTCGGCCGGCAGGCGCGGGACGCCCACCACGCCCGGGACGCCCGCGACGCCGAGGGCGGCCCCGGTCGGGGGGAACGCTCCAGGCTGACGCCTGACGTCGCCGGTCGTGTCGGTGTCGGCGGTGTCCGCGGCCCCGGCCGCGCGCGCCGCGCTCGCCGCCCGCACGGCGTCCGTGACGTCCACCGTGTCCGACGGGTCGGCGGTGTCGTCGTCGTCGGCCTCGGCGACGAGATCGAGTTCGGTGCCCGGATCGGTGCCGGTGCCGGGGTCGTCGGCGTCGTCCTCGGCGTCCGGGTCGGTGTCGGCGCCGGGGAGCACGCGGACCGAGTCCGCCGCCCAGATGCGGACGGCGTCGATCTGCATGGTGGTCTCGCTGTCCGCCTCCGCGGGGCTCCCGTACGCCGGGACGTCCCGGTCGGCGTCGGGCCGCGAGGTGGCGGCCTGGGTGCCCGCCAGCGCCTGGTCCAGGCTCATCCGCGGCAGCGGCCCGGTGGGTGCGTCATAGGAGGGAACGTACGTGGGAGGCCGCCCGGAGCCAGGGCGGCTGGGGGTCTCACCAGTGCCGTCCGCCATGTCGGCAGACTACGTCACAACTCGTGATCGTTTCGGCCCGGCGCCCCCTCCCGGAGGCCCCGAAGGGACGTTCTCCCAGGTAGCGGGCGGAAAGCCGTGCTCAACAAAAATAGCCCGGATGCACATAGATCACTGGATGTCACTCAGCGTATCTTCCCCAGGCCAGGGCATCACACTTTCCATGGACATGGCACCACAGAATCGACTCATCGGACATGCCGTGCGGCGTCGCGCCGCCGCCGGGGCGGCCGGATTCCTGGTGGCCGTGACGGGCGGCTGCGGCCTCCCCGGCGCTCCCGCCGCCACCAGCACGACGACGCCCGTCCCCACGGCCACCGCGCCGGCCCCCACCGCGGCCCTGCTCCCGCAGGAGCAGGCGTACATGCGGGTGATCGCCAAGGTGCTGCCGTCCATCGTGCAGATCACCACCGGCAAGGGGCTCG
Source organism: Sphaerisporangium aureirubrum (assembly GCF_042658925.1). Lineage (NCBI taxonomy): Bacteria > Bacillati > Actinomycetota > Actinomycetes > Streptosporangiales > Streptosporangiaceae > Sphaerisporangium > Sphaerisporangium aureirubrum. The sequence continues at coordinate 22,567 of NZ_JBHSRF010000063.1, read as the reverse complement.
GCTCCGGGGTGGTGTACGACGGCGACGGCCACATCCTGACCAACGCCCACGTGGTCGGGCAGTCCAAGAGCTTCCAGGTGACGCTGGCCTCCGGCGGCGAGCCCCGCAAGGCCAAGCTCGTCGCGTCGTACCCGCTCGGCGACCTCGCGGTGATCAGGGTGACCGACACCACCGACCTCTCCCCGGCGACGTTCGCCGACTCCAGCCGGCTCAGGGTGGGTCAGATCGTGCTCGCCATGGGCAACCCGCTCGGTCTCTCCGGAAGCGTGACCAACGGCATCATCTCCGCGCTCGGCCGCACGGTGACCGAGCCGCAGGGCGAGGGCTCCCCCGGCGCGACCATCACCAACGCCATCCAGACCTCGGCCGCCATCAACCCCGGCAACAGCGGCGGCGCGCTCACCGACATGGCCGGGCAGGTCATCGGCGTGCCCACCCTGGCGGCGATCATCCCCGAACTGGAGGGCGCCGCCCCCGGCATCGGCTTCGCGATCCCGAGCAGCACCGCCAAGGACGTCGCCGACCAGATCATCAGGTACGGCAAGGTGGTGGACACCCGGCGCGCGGCCCTCGGCGTGCGGGTGAACACCGTCATCGGCGCCGACGGCCAGCCCGCGGGCGTCGGCGTCGCGATGGTGGAGCCGGGCGGCGGCGCCGCCAAGGCGGGCATCCGCCCCGGCGACATCATCGTCAAGATCAACGGCCGTCCCACCCTCACCGCCGCCGCCCTCTCCGAGGTCCTCGCCACCCTCAAGCCCGGCACCCAGGCCCAGGTCGAGATCCTGCGCCCCAACGGCACCACCAGGACCGTCCCCGTGCCCCTCGGCACCCTGCCGAGCCGCTGACGTCCGTCAGCCGACGACGAGGACCACCTTGCCGCGCGCGTGCCCGGTCTCCACCTCATGGTGGGCCTTGGCGGCGTCGTCCAGCGCGAAGGTCTTCCACACCGGGATCCGCAGCGCGCCCCGGTCGTGGAGCGCGGTCAGCTCGGCGAGCTGCCCCGCGGAGCGCTCGGTGCCCAGCAGCCGGACCCCGTACGCCGCGGCGTGCGCCCACGCGGCGATGGACCCGATACGCCCGGGGTCGCGCACGAGGCTCACCGACACCCGAAGCGCCTCCTCGGTCCCCGCGCAGTCGAGCGCCACGTCGACACCCCCGGGGGCGAGCGCCCGCACCCGCTCCTCCAGCCCCGCCCCGTACGCGACCGGCTCGGCCCCGAGCCCGGCCAGATACCCGTGGTTGCGCTCACTGGCGGTGCCGATGACCCTGGCCCCCCACGCGCGCGCCAGCTGCACGGCGTACCCTCCGACCCCACCCGCCGCCGCGTGCACCAGCACGGTCGGCCCGGAACGCACCGCGCCGGGGCCCACGCCGAGGGCCTTGAGGGCGGTGGCCGCCGTCTGGCCGGAGGCGGTGAGGGCGCCGGCCTCCTCCCACGGCATGCGCTCGGGCTTGGGCGCCAGGTGTGCCGCCTCGGCGACCACGTGCTCGGCGTGGCAGGCGTTCTCGGCCCAGCCGATCACCTCGGCGCCGGGCTCCACACCCCGCACGCCCTCCCCCACCGCGTCGACCACCCCGGCGAACTCCTGCCCGAGCCGCTGCGGGAACACCGCCGGGCGCCACCCGGCGGTGCCGCCGCGCCGCAGCAGGCAGTCGAACGGCTGCACCCCGGCCGCCATGACCCGTACCCGCACCTGGCCGGGACCCGGCCGCGGCGCCTCGGCGTCCACCACGTGGAGCACCTCGGGGCCGCCGTACTCGGTGAAGACCACCGCCCTGCTCATCACGACGTCCCTTCGGCCGGTGAGTCGTCCGGGCCCAGCAGGGCGAGCAGCTGCTCACGGCAGAGCCGCCGGTACTCCGGCGAGTACGGCTCCACGCCGAGGATCGCCGACACGAACTGCGGCATCGCGATCGGCGCGAAGGTCAGCGCGTGCATCAGCAGCAGGACGAACTCCGGCGCCACCGCCCCGGTGACCTCCCCCGCCGCCTGCCGCCCGCGCATCACCTCGACGGCGCGCAGCATGGCCGCCCGCCGCTCGCCGTCCGTCTCCGCCCCCTCGCCCGGGTCGTCCCCGAGCGCCCGCCAGACCACCAGCCGCGCCCAGTCGGGCCGGTCCAGCGTGGCGTCCATGTACGCGGCCAGCGACTCCGCCAGCGGCGCCCCGGCGGGCACGAGCGTCGACTCCAGCTCGTGCCACCGCGCCCGCAGCTCGTCCAGCAGCCCGCGCTTCCCCCCGAAGTAGTAGGAGATGAGCTGCTGGTTCACCCCGGCCCGCGCCGCGATCCCCGCCGTCCGCGCCCCCGAGTACCCCTTGGCCCCGAATTCCTCCACCGCGGCCTGCAGAATGCGCTCCCTGGTCCGCTCGGCCGCTCTACCCCGGACGTCCACGGCCGCCGCACGCCGCGGCCCGCCGCCCCGCCCCCGTTCGGTGCTCATGCCGAGGACCGTACTGCATCAATCAGTTGCCTGACAATAGTCATTCAAACAATTGATTGAGGCCACTCGCCCCCGTAGGGGCACCTCGATGAGGTACCCCTGAAGGTCAGGCCGCCAGGATGTTGCGCCGGATGAAGGCGTTGGCGAACTTGCCCGCCGGGTCGTAGTGCCGCATGAGGGTGTGGAAGTCGTCCCACCGGTCGTAGCGGGTGCGCAGGATCTCGGGGGCGGTGGTGAACACCTTGCCCCAGTGGGGGCGGGCGTCGTAGGGGGCCAGTCGCTCGTCGACGAGGGCGACGACCGGGAGGACGGCCTCGGTGTCCTTCACCCAGGTGAAGTGGATGCCGACGGTGTCGCGGCCGTTGCTCGGGCTGAGCCACAGGTCGTCCGCCGTCATGGTGCGGATCTCGGAGATCTGCAGCACGGGCGCGATGCGCTCCTGGACGGCGTGCAGCGTCCGCAGCGCCGCAAGCGCCCGCGACCTCGGCACCAGGAACTCCGTCTGCAGCTCCTCACCCGCGCTCGGCGTGAAGTCGGGGCGGAAGTGCGGCAGGCGCTCGTGCCACGGGCCCGGCACGCCGAGCTGCTGGGTGCAGTGCTCGGCGGACACCCCGGCGATCGGGTGCCGCGGGCCGTCCGCCGGCCTGGCGCCGAACAGGTCGCCCTCGGGCACGGCCGGGTCGCCGTCGCGGTGCTTGACCCAGACCTGGTCGACGGTGTCCCCGCGCCAGCTCGTGAACAGGCTCACGCTGTAGGCGCTGGACATGATGTCGTCGAAGTGGTCGCCGAGCGCCTCGAACGGCAGCCCGTCGAACACGTGCTGCCGCACGTCGAACGAGGGCCCCGCCTCCAGCGTCAGCGCCGTCACCACCCCGAGCGCCCCGAGGCCCACCACGGCCCCCCGGAACGCGTCCCCGTCCCCGCGCCCGAGCGTGACGACGTCCCCCTCGGCCGTCACCATCTCCAGCTCCACCACGGCCGTCGCCAGGTTCCCGTTCCGGTCCCCCGACCCGTGCGTCCCCGTCGCGCACGACCCCGCCACCGAGATGTGCGGCAGGGACGCGAGGTTGTGCAACGACAGCCCCTTGTCGTGCAGCCGCCGCGCCACCTCCGCGTACCGCATGCCCCCCGACACCTTCACCACCCCCGCCGCCGAGTCCACCTCGACGACCTCGGGCAGCCCCGCCACCGACACCATCACCCCGTCGGAGTCGGCGACGTCGTTGAACGAGTGCCCGCTCCCCAGCGCCCGCACCCGCTCCCCCCGCGCCACCACCTGGGACAGCTCCCCCACCGACCCCGGCCGTGCCACCTCGCCGGCGGAGAACACCAGATTCCCGGCCCAGTTAGTCAGTCTCCCAGCCACCCGCAGTCCTTTCCCGACCCACCGAACGCACCGGCTCCCCAGCACCGTCCACTGCGAACACCATAAACACCCCAAACCACCACCCCACGCCGGGGTACACCCGGCCGGACCTCCGCCGCCGTCTGGTCACCCGCCGAAGGGCTCGCTAACATAACGACGCTTTACCGGTACATGTGAGGTATGGCAGTCCTACTGCGTGGGCATCGGCCGCGTGAGCGTGGTCTTGCTTGGGGGGCGGATGAGCGTCTGGCGTGGGCCGTGGCGGGTGCCGGTGGGGCTGGCTTATCTGGCGTTCATCCTGGTGGGGGTCAACGCCGGGGTGGGCGGGGTGCTGCTGCCCGCGCAGATCGCCGACTACCGGGTGGACATGGCGACCATCGGGATCACCTTCTTCTTCTCGGGGGCCGGGTTCCTGGCGGGCGGGGCCACGTCGGGGGTGCTGATCCAGCGGTTCGGGATGCGGGCGCTGCTGCTCGGGGCCACCGGGCTGTACGTGGTGGCGGCGTTCTACACGGCCACGCGGCCGCCGTTCTGGGCGCTGGTGGCGGTGCAGCTCCTGGTGGGGTACGGGACCGGCGTGCTGGAGTCGGTGCTCAACGTCTTTCTCGCCGACCTGCCGTCGGCGACGACGCTGCTCAACCACCTGCACGCGTTCTTCGGCGTGGGGGCGCTGCTCGGGCCGCTGCTCGCGGCCTGGATGCTCGGCTTCGTGGCGTGGCCGGTGGTGTGGCTGGTGCTGGGGCTGGCGGGACTGCCGCTGATCGTGGGCTTCTTCCTGGCCTATCCCCGCAAGGCGGGCGAGGTGCGCAACCAGGTGCCGGACATCCCGCCGGCGGAGATCCACGACACGCCGGCCGCACCGCTCGGGGACGCCGTGCTGGTGTCCGCGCCCGCCGGCGCCCCGGCCAAGCCCCGGGGCGGCCTGCTGACGGCGGCGCTGCGGATGCCCGCGGTGATGCTGGCCTCGATCTTCCTGTCCGTCTACGTCGGGCTGGAGGTCAGCGTCGGCAACTGGGGCTACACCTTCCTGGTCCAGGAGCACGCGCAGGCCCACCTGATCGCCGGGTACACCGTCAGCGGGTACTGGCTCGGGCTGACCGCGGGCCGGTTCCTCATCAGCCCGCTCGCCGCGCGTGCCGGGCTGAGCGCGATGGGCATGACCTTCGTCTGCCTGGCGGGCGTCACGGCGGGCGTCGGGCTCATCTGGGCGGCCCCCGCCGGGGCGGTGGCCGCCACCGGGTTCGTCCTGCTCGGCTTCTTCCTCGGCCCCCTCTTCCCGACGGCGATGGCCGTGGTGCCTGCCCTCATCGAGTCCCGGCTGGTGCCCACCGCCATCGGCGTCATCAACGGCCTCTCGGTCGTCGGCGGCGCGCTCTTCCCCTGGATGGCCGGCGCGATCGCCGAAGGCGTCGGCGTGTGGACGCTGATGCCGTTCACCCTCACGCTCGCCCTGGTCCAGCTCATGGTCTGGTGGCTGCTCTCCAGGCGGATGACCGCGTCACCCGCCTGAAGGACGCCCCGGCGCCCCGGGAGGGCACGCCGGGGCGGCGCTCACAACGACGGGTAGGCGTTGGCGAGCAGCTGGCGGAACTGCGCGGAGAACCACTGTCCCGCCGCCGGGGCGTTGGGCAGGGCCCCGCCCGGGACGTACGCGCCGCGTGGCTCCTGGTACAGCGGGTCGCATCTAGGGTCGAACGGGATGTTCTCCGGGTTGGGGGTGGTGGAGCTGCTGGCGCCGTCGGAGACACCCGGAGGCTTGATCCAGGCGTAGGCGTCGATGCCGGGCGCCGGGTCGGCCACCGGCCGCTCGCCGAGACCGGCACCGGTCTGGTTGCACCAGTTGGCCATGGTGACGCGACGGTCCATCCGGGACTGGTCGACGAACGTGTTGAGGTCCGTCGACGTGCTCGGCGCGGTGGGCCGGGCCGGGCCGCCCCAGCCGTTCCTTGAGGTGTCGATCACCATGCCGACGCCGGGCGGGAACCCGGCCGCGATCAGCCGGTCGCGCATCGCCCGCGCGTACGACAGCTCGTCGACGTAGTCGTTCCAGTCGACCCAGCGGCTCATCCGGACCTGCTGCCCGGCTATCACGGTGTTCGCGGTGAAGAACGGCTCGACGAGGGCGCTGTAGCCGGCCACGTTGACCGTGAAACCGTCCACCAGCGGAAGCGCGCCCCCGGTGGCGCCGCCGATGCTCGCCAGCTGCTCGACGGCCGGGGTGAAGTTGTCCGGCCAGCCGAGCATGCCGTGGTGGGCGACGTCGAGGTAGGTGTACACGTTGGGGATCGCGTGCAGGCGGGTCAGCGCGTACCGCACGGCCGCCGGGTAGCCGCCGTTGGTCTGGATCGCCTCGCAGCGGTAGGTGTACTGGGTGTTGTAGTTCAGCACGATGCTCGGCAGGAAGTCGGGTTCGACCACCGTGAGGATGCGCAGCCGCTGGTACGCCGGGTCCGCGAGGATGGCCGCGATCCGGTCGACGTACTCGGTGCGGTAGCGGTTCAGGCCGTCCTGCGCCAGGGTGAAGTCACCGTTCGAGGTGAGGCGCGTGCAGTTGCGGTCCGGCAGGTCGTTCAGCACGACCTGGATCGTGAGCGGCGCCGTGCCGTTGGCGGCGTCCTGCCGCACGGCCTCGTCGAGGTGCGCCCGCAGCCCCGGCACCGAGGCCGTGCCCGTGACGCGGGAGACCCGGTCCAGCCACACGCCGGTGGACGTCCGCGCCACCGCCGCCCCACCGGGCTCCGCCGCCGCGGCGGCCGACCACGCGGGGTCGACGTACCCGGTGGCCCCGGCGTACGGATTGGCCACCCGCCCGGACCCGGAGGTCGGAGTAGGAGTCGGGGTCGGGGTGGGCGTCGGGGTCGGGGTCGGCGTGGGGGTCGGGGTCGGCGGGTTGGGCCCGATGCAGCCGATCCCGTTCAGTGCGAACAGCGTCGGCGCGGGGTTGGTCCCGGTGTACGACCCGTTGAAGCCGACCGTGACCCGCTGCCCCTGGTTCAGCGTCCCGTTGTACGGGAGGTTCACCGCGGTCACGTTCCTGCCCGACTGGGTCCAGGTGGCGTACCATCCGTTGTCCACCCGCTGGGTCCCCGGCCAGGTGAACGTCAGCCGCCACGAGGTGATCCGCGGCGCGAGGTTCTCGATCGCGATACTGGCCCCGAACCGTCCGGCGGAGTCCCATGTCGTCTGGTACGTCACCCGGCACGTGGCCGGCGGTATCGCCGCCATGGCGGGCACCGCCACCACCACCGCCGCGCAGGACAACACCCCCGCCACCATCGCGACCAGCCCCCGGTACCGCGTCCTCCAGCGCACCACGCTGTGCCTCCTCAACAGGCGTCACGGGAAACCCCCCAGGGAAACGGGGGGAGAGCGACCTCCACCATTCGCCCATCCCGCACGCCTGTACATCGCCCCACCGGCCGCCCGGCCCCCGCGGCCCCGCCGCCGGCGGTGATCAGGCCTCCTATCTCGGTAAGGATCCCGTTACCGGCGCAGGCACCCGCCTGACCACCTGAAAGCTTCAGCACCCGGCACGAGGAAGGACGCGTGACCGCACCCGCCCCGTCACACGGCGAAGGTCCGCGAGCCCGTCACCTGATCGCCGGTCATGTCGCGCGCCCCGGCCCGGTCCGGCCGGCGAGGTGGTCCTGCAGGTCGGCGTGGCGGAACTGGTAGACCGGGCCGACCACGCGGAGCAACCCCAGCCGGTACGCGTCGTCCAGGAACACCATCAGGTTCCTCGGGCACTCCCCGCGCGCGGCCAGGTGCCTGGCGGTGGTCTCGTAGGCGGGCCACGCGTTGTGGCGCAGCATGGAGAGCCCGAACGCGAGCCCGACGAAGACACCGGACAGCAACCCCTGCCTGATCCCGAACCCGGGGCCGTTCGCCAGCCCGCCCACCAGTCCGGCGGTCACGCCGGCCGCGACGCCCGGCAGCACGGCGCACACGATCGCGAGGGTCCGGCTGGCCCGCCAGACCTGGTACGGCGTCGTCGGCGCCGTGACAGGGGTGGGCTGCTGCATCCAGTCGATGAACACAAGGACGGGGCCGAGCGTCAGGCTCGCCCACATCCCGGCCTTGACCGCGAGCCAGGGGTCCGCCTTGGCCAGGAGCGCGACACCGACCACGCCCGAGACCACGAGCCCGAGCCGGATCAGGAGCGTGAGCGTGAGCTGCCGCGCCAGATCCGTCAGCCTGCCCCGGAGCTGAATGCTGACGCGGCCGGGGGTGCCGGTGAACCCCAGCCGGATGGAGGTCCACACCCCCACTCCCGAAGCCAGCCCCGCCGGCATGCCGACCAGCGGCGAGATCTCCGCGACCATGGCGACCAGCCCGAATATCACGCCGACGGCCAGCCAGGTGCCCATCGCCGCCTGCCTGCGCTGAACGTCGGAGAGCTCCTGCAGGCCCAGCCGCCACCAGGCCAGGTCACGGGTGCCGTGCTCTGAGAGCACACGGGCCAGGTGGCTCAGGTAGGCGCGCGTCTGGGCGGGATCCCATGCGCGCCGGGGCCGCAGATCGCGGGACCCGGAACGGCCGGCCGGGGGGTCACCGGGCGGGCGGGCGGCGAGAAGCACCGGGATCAGGCCGTCCCACAGGTGGGCGCGCAGCTCGCCGGCGTCGTGCCCCAGCTTCCCGGTCAGCGGGGCCGGGTCGGCGCGGGGGGTGATGTAGATGGCCCGCAGGAGCCACAGGCCGAGCGGGGTGCCGGCCAGTTGTGACAGGGCCTCCAGCTTTCCGGTGCGCAGGCCGCTCAGGACCTTCCCCCAGACCGGGCCGGGCGAGGGCGGCAGGCAGGTGCGCAGGTAGCGTTCGGCGGCGGCCCGGGTGAGCGGCTCCGGGGCGATGACCGCCGCGGACGGCAACGGCCGTCCCGCCTCCTCGACGGCCTCCTTCAGCTCCTTGGTGCGGCTGGTGAGGATGAACGCCTCGGCGGCGTCCAGAGAGCCGTTCAGCGCTCTGACGATCTCGGCGCGGGCCGGGGCGGGCAGCTCGTCCATGCCGTCCAGGATGGGCAGGATGTGGCCGCCCGCGACCAGTTCGAGGGCCATCCCGGAGCCGAAATCGGGTGCGCGCAGGGCCGGGTAGTCGCGCTCCAGGCTCTTGGCCAGCCAGGAGTGCAGGTCCGGGTCCCTGGTGGTGTCCCAGCCCGACAGCGACAGCAGCACCGGCACGGGATCGGCCAGGTCGCGGCCCGGCTCCGTCAGTTCCAGCAGCAGCTGGATGGCCAAGGTGGTCTTGCCGGTGCCGGCGTCGCCGATGATGACCAGGCGGCGCCTCCGGAGCTTCATGAAGTCCCCGGCGATCCGGGAGACGGCGTTGCCGGTGCCTCCCAGGGCTCCCTCGCCGACCAGATGCGGGTGGTCCATCAGGCCGGTGTCCTCGGTGAGCTGCCACAGCACCGGGATCGGGTCGGGCTCCAGCGAACGGATCATCGATTCGGCCCGCCACTGCGTGCGCACCAGTCCGGCCAGCGTCCCCTTGGCGGCCATCACCTGCTCGGGTCGTGTCGCCTTGGGGGCGGCCGCGTTCCGCGCCCAGCCCATCACCCCGCCGCCGAGGGCCGCCGCGGCGAAGGCGACCTCCACCACGTCGGCGACGTTGGGCTTCTCGTTCCAGGCCACCGCCCAGACCACGAACATCACGAGAACGCCCACGGCGGCCAGCAAGAGAGCGGCCACCAGCACCGCCAACCAGGATCCACGCCGATTCACGGCCCCCATCATGGCGACCCCCGGCCAGGCACCGGCCCCGATCCGTACGAACCGTTACCATCTGGATGCATCGGGCAAGTCCAGCCGCAGGCCTCGGCCGGAACGGCCACCTGACCGGCCGGGTGAACCGCTACTTCGCTGAGCCTGTTGCTGACAGAGCGGCGCCTACCCGCAGCCGTCATCGTGATCAACGACTCGACCACGAACTACGCGCCTTGGACCGGTTCCAGCTCGGCCGCCGGGTGCCGGCTGAGCCGCCGCCGCGGACGTCGATGGGAAAAACGAAAGCCGCCCTGTTCCTGTCAGGAACAGGGCGGCTTGTCGTCGGTGGAGGTGGCGGGAATCGAACCCGCGTCCTTCGGCACCACAACAGGGCTTCTCCGGGCGCAGCCTGCTATGAGTTTCTCAGCCCCGGCGATCACGCAGGCATGTCGCCGACGGGCTCAGTCACTGTTTGTTTTCCCTAACGGCCCCGTGACCGGGTCGCGCGGTTGAGCCTCCTAGCGATGCCAGTTCCGGGCCGGAGGCGATCCCGGGCTGACAAGGGCAAGGTCCTCGCTCAGGCGGCGAGGGCCATACGGCCCTGAGTGCGCGTGTTATCGGCACTTATTCTTGTGCGGTCACAGTGTTAACGAGGTTATGTCCGCAGTCCTCGGCCCGCTTCCCCTGAAGCGAAATGTCGAAGTCGAAACCGGTCACCCCCTGGGGAGTTGCGCTCGGCCACGGGTGCGGCCGAGCATCATCAAGATACTAAGGGCAACACCCCCGGCGTCAACTTGATTCCCGCCGCCGGACATGCCGAACCCCCGGAGGCGTGGCACGAGGCACACGCCCCCGGGGGCCGACCGGCAGGGTCGAGCCGGTCCGGACGGCAGGGCTTCCCCCGAGATGAAGCCCTGGTCTCATCACGGCGACTGAGCCCGCAACCCCCAAGCGGGACCAGTCACCCAGAAAGACGCAGGATGGGGCCCCGATGGTTGCTCGGCCCCCGGACAATTTTCCGGGGCCTCCGGTTCAGGACGCCGGGGGCAGGCCGCGGAAGAACTGGCCCGCCATCTGGGCGGGGACGGCCGGGTTGGGGGTCTCGGCGAGGACGGCGACGGCGACGCCGTCGCGCCAGCCGACGAACCACGACAGGGTGCGCTGGCGCTTCTTCTCGGTGTACGAGACGGCGGACACCACGCCGTACACCTGGTCGCCGGGCACGGCGGCGGCCGAGGCGGGGCCGGCGGTGACACCGGCGCGCATCAGGGACCGCAGCTTGCCCAGGACACCGGGGTCCAGCGGGACCGGCTTCGGCGGGGTGACCGGGGCCACCTCGGAGGTCAGGTCGGGCGCGGAGGGCGCGGTGACCAGTGTGGGCGGACGCCAGGTGCCCGAGGCCACCGCCCCGGCCACCAGCGCCATGGACAGCGGGCTGACCCGGACGGTCTGGCCGGTGATGATGCGGGCCTTGGCGGCGTCGTCCCGGGCGCGCGGAACGCTGCCGCTGTACGAGCGCAGCGGCAGCGACCAGTCGACCCCGATGCCGAACCGGGTGGCCGAGCGGGCCAGCGCGTCCCCCTCGACCCGGCGGGCCAGCGCGGCCAGCGCCGTGACGCACCCCTGCGCGAAGTCGCCGGTGATGGTGGGCGCGGTGCCGGACGGCCCGGCGGCCTGCTGGAAGCGCGCGCCGCCGACGGTGCGGTCCGCCGGGCACGGCACCTTCTGCTTGGGGTCCACCCCGGCCTCGATCAGCCCCTCGGCCGCCACCACCGAGAACGTGGTCCCCGGGGGGAAGCGACCGGCCAGGGCGTCGCGCTCCTGGCGGAACTCGCGGGACCCGACGGCCAGGATGTCGCCGCTGCCCGTGCCGACCGCGACCAGCAGCGCGGGCACCGACCCGCCGACCGCGGCGTCGGCGGCGCGCTGCACTCTCTTGTCCAGGGTGGTCTTCACCGAGGTGTTGAGCCGCCCCTCCCACTTGGCCAGCTCGGCCACCTGCCCGCCGGTCTTGAGGTCGTAGGTGATGACCCGGGTGCCGGTGGAGCCGGTGAGCTGGTCCTGGTAGGCCTTCTGCAGGCCGTCCTGCCCGAGGGTGTCCCCGGCCCGCTGCGGCCCGCCGAGCTGCTGCTCGGACTCGGCGGTGATCGCGCCGACCTTGCCGATGATCTCGGTGGGCTGGCCCGGCGCCACCGGCTGCTGCTTCTTGTCGATCTGCAGCCCGGTGATGCCCTCCAGCCGGTCGCGCAGCTGGGCGTACTTGGCGCGGCCGAAGGTCACCAGGGGCACGAACGACTGGGGCGGCGCGGAGACGATGCGGCTGAGCAGGCGGTCCTGGGCGAAGCCGGTGAGCTGGAAGAGCTGCTCGCACAGCGTCTCGCGGTCCTTGAGGGTGGCGGGCACCACCCCGGCGACGTACAGGGTGGCCTCCTCCTGCAGAGGGTCGCCGTTGCGGTCCAGGATCGGCTGGCGGCCCTCGGAGGTGGCGTCCACGGCGAAGCGCTGCCCGGCGCGCAGCTCGGGGTGGATCACGCTCGGCGACCACCGGACCTTCCACTCGCCGTCCACCAGGTGCAGCGGGAGGTCGTTGTCGTACTGCCACAGCGGGCTGTTGTCGCCGAGGTCGACCTCGACGTGGAACTTGGCGTCGGCGGTGTCGCCGGTCGTGGTGAGCTTCTGCAGCGAGAAGCGGATGGAGGCGGCGTCCAGCTGGAGCCCGGCGTTCTCCAGGGCCTGGCCGACCTCGCGGACGTCGCCGTCGGTGCGCCGCGCCGCGGCCGTGTAGTCACCGGTCTGCCAGCCGACCAGGAACTCCTTGACGGCGTTGTTCGGCGAGGACTCGGCGAAGCAGGCCGCCAGCCCCGGCACGGCCACGGCGAACGACAGCCCGGCCGACACCACCCGGCGCGCCACGCCGCCGCGCGCGGAGCCGGCGCCGCGCCCGCGGGACCCCGAACCTGCGCCCGGCACCGGGACGGCCCGCGAAGGACCCGTGCCCGGCGCCGAGGCCGACCGCCGCCTCACCGGTTGCGTTGCCGCAGGGCCCGGGCCATCTCGCGGGTCGCCTGCTTCTCCGCGAGATCGTGGCGTTTGTCCCAGGTCTTCTTGCCCCGGGCCAGCCCGATCTCGACCTTGGCCTTGCCGTCCCTGAAGTACAGCGCCAGCGGGACGATGGTCAGCCCGGACTCCTTGGTCTTGCCCACGAGCTTGCCGATCTCCTTGCGGTGCAGCAGCAGCTTGCGCGGGCGCCGCGCCGCGTGGTTGGTCCAGGTGCCCATGTGGTACTCGGGGATGTGGACGTTCATCAGCCACACCTCGTCGTCCTTCACCTGCGCGTAACCGTCCGCCAGGCTCGCCCGTCCCGCGCGCAGCGACTTGACCTCGGTGCCCATGAGAACGAGCCCGGCCTCGAAGGTCTCCTCGATGTGGAAATCGTGCCGGGCACGCTTGTTCTGGGCGACGAGCTTGCGTCCGGTCTCGCGTGGCATAGCTGTGAGCCTACTGTGCGCGTGCTGGAGCCGGGTCACACCCGAAGGTAGCGCCGCAGCGTGACGAACGACGCCAGGATACAGATCAGCACGCCTACCACGGTGGTGAGTGTGATCACCTGTGCGACGTCGCTCCAGCTCAGCTGCGTGGACAGCACGAAGTAGCTCTGCATGCCGTCGAACAGCACGATCTTGGCGAACATCAGCAGCACCGCGGAGATCACACCGCCGATCAGGCCGGCGATCGTGCCCTCCATGACGAATGGCAGCTGGATGTACAGGTTGGACGCGCCGACCAGCCGCATGATGCCCGTCTCACGCCGCCGGTTGTACGCCGACAGCCGCACCGTGTTGCCGATCAGCAGGATCGCGGCGAACACCTGGATCAACGCGACGATCAGCGCCGCCCAGCGCAGCTTGCTCATCAGCCCGAAGAACTTGTCGAGCAACTGCTGGTCGTTCACCACGTTGGACACGCCCGGCGCGCCGCTGAGCGCGTCGAACACCGCCTTGTAGTCGTCCGGGTTCTTCAGCTTGACCCGGAACGACTCGGGCATGTCCTCGACCTTCACGGCGGAAAGGAACACGCTGTTGCTGCTGTAGGCGGCCTTGAAGTTCTCGTACGCCTTCTGCTGGTCCTCGAAGAAGACCCTGTCTACCTGCGGCATGCTCTGGATCTGCTGCTGGAGCGCCTGCTTCTCCTGCGCGCTGACCGCGCCGCGGCCCTTACAGGGCTGGAACGGGTCGTTCTTCTTGCACAGGAACGCGGACAGCTGGACCTTGTCCGACCAGTAGGTGCTCATGTTGCCGACCTGAGCGTTGATCATCAGCCCGATGCCGAGCAGCGCCATGCCGATGGCCACGGTGACGATGACCGCGATGGTCATCGTCAGGTTGCGGCGAAGGCCGATCCAGACCTCAGAGAAGATGAAGTTTGCCCGCATGCTGTGGGAGTCCCCTGTCGCTCTCGCTCGATCAGTACGCCTGGCCGTACACGCCGCGCGACTGATCTCGGACGATCTTGCCGTCCTCCAGCTCGACCACGCGTTTCCGCATGGAGTCGACGATGGCGGCGTCATGGGTGGCCATGACGACGGTGGTGCCGGTCCGGTTGATCCGGTCGAGCACCTTCATGATGCCGATGCTGGTCGCGGGGTCGATGTTGCCCGTGGGCTCGTCCGCCAGGAGGATCATCGGTCGGTTGACGAACGCGCGGGCCATCGCGACCCGCTGCTGCTCACCGCCGGACAGCTCGTCGGGCATGCGGTGGGCCTTGCCTTCCAGGCCCACCAGCTCGACGACCTCGGGCACCACCTTGCGGATGAACCGCCGGGGCTTGCCGATGACCTCAAGCGCGAACGCAACGTTCTCGTAGACGTTCTTGTTGGGAAGGAGCCGGAAGTCCTGGAACACGCAGCCGATCCGGCGGCGCAGATGCGGCACCTTGAAGTTCGACAGGCGTGCCAGATCCTTCCCGGCGACGTGGATGGCCCCTGAGTTGGGGCGCTCCTCCTTCAGGACCAGCCGGAGAAAGGTCGACTTCCCCGACCCCGAAGGACCGACCAGGAACACGAACTCACCCTTGTCTACGTCCACGCTCACGTGGTCGAGGGCGGGCCGGTTCTGGTTAGTGTAGACCTTGGTGACATTATCGAAATGGATCACAGGCGCATCACGGCATGCCAGTCTAGGGGTTAGGACGGTCGCGGAAGTGGCCGAGTGGACCACATCGCCTTGCTGCCGGCCGGAGGTCGCCGGTCTTTACCAATGATCGACGTTCCGGTTGGCCGAGGCTCAGTCTAGGGGTAACACTGGCATGGAACGTCCATAACGGAAACAAAACGATTCCACACTCGCTAACGGGCTGGTAAAGCGATCTTCGTGGAGAGGAAGATTCCCTGTGAGCTGCGAACATCTCATCTGCGCCCAGTGCGCCTCGCCGGTGGTGGAGGGCCGCTGTCCGGTGTGCCGGGCGAGCAGGGACAGGCTTCATCACCACGGCTTCGGCGGGCTGTCGCCCGCGGTCGTCGCGGTGATCCTGATCGTGCTGCTCGTCTTCACGCTGACGCTCAGACACCTCTACGGCGGCTGAGGACGCCGCCGGGGGGCTCAGGCGTTGGCGCCGGTCTCCTGGCGGCGCATCCAGCGGATCTCGCCCTCGATGAACTCGTCGAGGTCGCCGTCCAGCACGGCGGTGGGGTTGCCCGCCTCGACGGCCGTGCGCAGGTCCTTCACGATTTGGTACGGGTGCAGCACGTAGTTGCGGATCTGCGTGCCCCACGAGGTGGTGGTCTCGCCGCGCAGCTCGGACATCTTCGCCGCCTCCTCCTGCCGCTTGCGCTCCAGCAGCTTGGCCTGCAGCACCGCCATCGCCGACGCGCGGTTCTGCAGCTGGGAGCGCTCGTTCTGGCAGGAGACCACGATGCCGCTCGGCAGGTGGGTGATGCGGACCGCGGAGTCGGTGGTGTTGACGCCCTGGCCGCCGGGGCCGGAGGAGCGGTAGACGTCGATGCGGAGGTCGTCCTCGACGATGTCGATGTGGTCGGTCTGCTCGACGACCGGCACCACGTCCACGCCCGCGAAGGAGGTCTGGCGGCGGCCCTGGTTGTCGAACGGGCTGATGCGGACCAGGCGGTGGGTGCCGTGCTCGCCGCGCAGGGTGCCGTACGCGTAGGGGGCCTTGACCACGAAGGTGGCCGACTTGATGCCGGCCTCCTCGGCGTAGGAGGTGTCGTACACCTCGGTGGAGTAGCCCTTGCGCTCGGCCCAGCGGAGGTACATGCGGAGCAGCATCTGGGCCCAGTCGGCGGCGTCGACGCCTCCTGCCTGGGAGTTGATGGTGATCAGCGCCTCGCGGACGTCGTACTGGCCCGACAGCAGGGTGCGCACCTCTAGGGCGTTGACGTCGCCGCGCAGCGAGGTGAGCTCGCGGTCGGCCTCGGCGCGGGTGTCGGCGTCGTTCTCGGCCTCGGCCAGCTCGAACAGCACCGGGAGGTCCTCCAGGCGGCGCACCAGGGCCTCGACCTTGTTGAGCTCGCCCTGGAGGTGGGAGAGCTTGCTGGTGACCTTCTGCGCCTGATCGGGGTCGTTCCACAGGTCGGGCGCGGCAGCCTGCTCCTCGAGATCGGCGATCTGCTTGCGCATAGCGTCGAGATCGAGCACGTCCTGAATGCCCTTCAGGGTGCCGGTAAGCTCGCTGATCTCTTCTACGGGATCGATGGCTGCCACATCTGCCAAGAGTACGCGACTCCGGACCCGGCTCGCGCGTGGCTAGCATGGCGTCCGGCGGGGGACTCTTCGGGAGGCGGGCGAGCGTGACAAGGACCAGGCGTGCCGCGCTCGCGCTGATCCTTCTCGCGGGCACCCTCGCCGGTTGCTCCTCCGGCCCGCCGCCCGACCGGCCCCCGCCGTCGCGGCCCGCCTCCAGCGCCGCCCCCGAGCCGGACGCCTCCCCTGGCGCGCGGACGCCCACCGTCACGCTCAAGGAGGCGGCGGGCGTGGTGCGCGCCATCCTCAGCACCGACGACGCCGTGCGGGCGACCGGCGACGAGCCGTACGCCCTGGCCCAGGCGCGGGACGCGCAGCTCCCCATCACGGTGACGGCGTTCCGGTCCACCGGCCTCAAGCCGCCCCGCTACGTCTGGGGCGAGCCGACGCTGCTGGTGCCCCGGCTGGACCGCTTCCCGCTGTGGTTCGCCGCCCTGGTGGGACGCCGCGACGCGGGAGGCGGGAGCCGCACGGCCCTGCTGACGTTCATGCGGCAGTACGAGAACTCCCGCTGGCAGCTCAGCTTCGCCTCCCTGCTCAACACCTCCACCCCGCTCGCGGTGGACGGCGCCCCGCTCGGCGTCGCCCTGGACGACGAGGGGTACGCCACGCCGCTCGCCACCCGCGACGAGTCGGTGGCGATCAGCCCGCACCTGATGGCGCCGCTGCACGCGACCATCGCCGAGGAGGGCCCCGGCGGGTTCGCCGCGGGGCTGATCGCCGCGGGCCCGCAGACCACCGGCTACTTCACCGAGGTCGGCGAGGCCAAGCCGCAGGCCAAACGGCTCGGCTTCCTGTACGACTCCATCTTCGGGGCGACCGAGTTCCCCATCTACGCGCTGCGCGCCACCGACGGCGGGGCCGTGGTGATGTACTCCCTGACCCGCACCACCACCTGGCAGGCGCAGACGGCGAACGCCCTCGGCGTGGTGCCGGTGCCGGAGAACGCCCGCTGGTCGGTGGGCAGGCCGGTGGTGCGCCGCAAGCTGCGCGTCGTCGAGACCCAGCAGTACGTCGCGCACGTCCAGCCGCGCGGCGCCACCCGGCTGTCGGAGGTCGTCGGCTACGACGGCGCCGTCACCGGGGTCAACGGCGAGTGACGGCCGTGCCCGTGACACGGGCACGGCCGCGCCGCGGGCTCAGCTCTGCGGCAGGTTGCTGGTCGCGACCAGGGTGCGGATCGCGCGCAGCGCCACCGACAGCGTCGCCAGGTCGAAGGTGTCGCTCTCCCAGATCTCCGAGATCGTCTGCCGGGAGCGCGCGACGGCCGCCGAGTTGGCGTCCGCCCAGCGGGCCAGACGCTCCTCGGGGTCCAGCCCCGGCTCGCTGTGGGTGAGCACGTCCCGGGTGAGGGTGGCGTGCGCGGCGTACAGGTCGTCGCGCAGCGCGGCCCGCGCCATGGAGTTCCAGCGGTTGTCCCTGGGCAGCATGATCACCCGCTCGCGCAGGCGGGACAGCTGGATGCGGTCGGCGAGGTCGAAGTACACCTCGGCGACGTCGTGCACCGGCCGTCCCGTGCGGGCGGCGATCTCCACCAGGTCGAACGTCGAGTACGCCGGCACCATCACCGCCGCGCACTCGGCGAGATCCTCGGGCACGCCCCGGGCCACGAACCCGTCGCGGCGCTCCTCGAACGCCGCGAGATCCCGCCCGGCGAGCAGCTTGGGCAGGTGCGGCAGCAGCCCCCGCGCGGCCTCGCTGAAGAACCGCGCGGTGGAGGTGAGGTCCAGCGGCGGCCTGCGGTTGCCGAGCAGCCACCGGGCGCCGCGCTCGACCAGCTTGCGGCCCTCCAGCAGCATGGCGATCTGCGTGGCGGCGTCCACCTTGTTGTCCAGCTCCTCGACCGAGCGCCAGAACTCGGGCATCCCGAAGACCTCGCGGGACACCAGGTACGCCCGCGCGATGTCGGACGTGGACGCGCCGGTCTCCTCGCCGAAGCGGAACATGAAGGTGATGCCGCTCATGTTGACCAGGTCGTTCACCACGCCGGTGGCGATGATCTCGCGGCGCAGCGGGTGGGTGTCCATGCTCTTGCGGAACCGCTCGCGCAGCGCCGACGGGAAATACGACACCAGCCACGACTCCAGGAACGGGTCGTCCGGCAGGTCGGAGGCCAGCAGCTGGTGGTCGGCCGTGAGCTTGGTGTAGGCGAGCAGCACCGAGAACTCCGGCGCGGTGAGCCCGAGGCCCGACTGGCGCCGCTCGGCCATCGACTTGTCCGACGGCAGGGACTCCAGCTCCCGGTTGAGCAGGGAGTCGCGCTCCAGCTTGCGCAGGTAGCGGGCGTGGATGTGCAGCATCTCGGGCGCCTGCGCGCGGGCGGCGGCCAGCACGACGTTCTGCGCCTTGTTGTCGCGCAGCACGAGCTCCGCGACCTCGTCGGTCATGTCGAGGAACAGCTGGTCGCGCTCGGCGTCGGTGAGGTCGCCGTCCCTGACCACCCGGTCCAGCAGGATCTTGATGTTCACCTCGTGGTCGGAGGTGTCCACGCCGGCCGAGTTGTCGATGAAGTCGGTGTTGACCAGGCCCCCGCCCCGGGCGTACTCGACGCGGCCCTTCTGGGTGAGGCCGAGGTTGCCGCCCTCGCCGATCACCTTGCACCGGAGTTCCGAGGCGTTGACGCGCAGCACGTCGTTGGCCTTGTCCCCGGCGTCGGCGTGGCTCTCGGTGGACGCCTTCACGTAGGTGCCGATGCCGCCGTTCCACAGGAGGTCGACCGGGGCCCGGAGGATGGCGCTGATCAGGTCGCCCGGGGTGAGCGCGGTGACGCCGTCCGGGATGCCGAGGGCCGCGCGCATCTGCGGCGACACCGGGACCGACTTGGCGGTGCGCGGCCAGACGCCGCCGCCCGCGGAGATCAGGCCGTGGTCGTAGTCGGCCCAGGAGCTGCGCGGCAGCGCGAACAGGCGCTCCCGCTCGGCGAACCCGCGCTCGGGGTCGGGCGAGGGGTCGACGAAGACGTGGCGGTGGTCGAAGGCGGCCACCAGCTTGATGTGGCGGGACAGCAGCATGCCGTTGCCGAACACGTCGCCGGACATGTCGCCGACGCCGGCCACCGTGAAGCCGGTGGTCCGCACGTCGACGCCGAGCGAGCGGAAGTGCTGGGCCACCGACTCCCACGCGCCGCGGGCCGTGATGCCCATGGCCTTGTGGTCGTAGCCGACCGAGCCGCCCGAGGCGAACGCGTCGCCGAGCCAGAAGCCGTACTCCTTGGCGACGGC
Source organism: Sphaerisporangium aureirubrum (assembly GCF_042658925.1). Lineage (NCBI taxonomy): Bacteria > Bacillati > Actinomycetota > Actinomycetes > Streptosporangiales > Streptosporangiaceae > Sphaerisporangium > Sphaerisporangium aureirubrum. The sequence continues at coordinate 3,089 of NZ_JBHSRF010000063.1, read as the reverse complement.
GTTGGCGATGTCGGAGAAGGTCGCGGTGCCCTTGTCGGCGGCCACCACCAGGTAGGTGTCGTCGCCGTCGTGCCGCACCACGTTGTGCGGCGGCACGACCTCGTTGTCGACCAGGTTGTCGGTGATGTCCAGCAGGCCGCAGATGAACTGGCGGTAGCAGGCCACGCCCTCGGCCATCAGCTCGTCCCTGCCGCCCGCGGGCGGGCGCTTCACCACGAAGCCGCCCTTGGAGCCGGTGGGCACGATGACGGTGTTCTTCACCATCTGCGCCTTGACCAGGCCGAGGACCTCCGTGCGGAAGTCCTCCATGCGGTCCGACCAGCGCAGGCCGCCCCGGGCGACCTTGCCGAACCGCAGGTGCACGCCCTCGACCCGCGGGGAGTACACGAAGACCTCCACCATCGGGCGGGGCAGCGGCAGCACGCTGATCGACGCCGAGTCCAGCTTCAGGGAGATGTACGGCTTGCGGCGGCCGGCCAGCGTCTGGAAGGCGTTGGTGCGCAGCGTGGCGGTGATCAGCTCCAGGTACGCGCGCAGGATGCGGTCCTCGTCCAGGGACGCCACGTCGTCCAGGGCGGCGAGGATCTCTTCACGCAGCGCGTCGCCCACGTCGTCGCGCAGCTCGGGGGACCTGGCCGGGTCCATCCGGGCCTCGAACAGGCGCACCAGCAGGCCGGCCACCCGCAGGTTGCCGAGCATGGCCTTCTCGATGTAGCGCTGGCTGAAGGTGGTGCCCGCCTGGCGCAGGTACTTGGCGTACATCCGCAGGATCTCGGCCTGCCGCCAGCTCAGGCCCGCGGCCGGGACCAGCGCGTTGAAGCCGTCGCTCTCGATCTCGCCGCGCCACAGGGCGGCGAAGGTCTCCTGGACGAGCTGCTTGAACGCCTGGTCGCCGATGCGGTCCGTGGGGCCGCAGCGCAGGCCGAAGTCGTAGATCCAGGCGGGCTCGGCGCCCTTGCGCGCGATGCGGTACGGCCGCTCGTCCACCACCTCGACGCCCATCCGGGCCAGCAGGGGGAGCACGTCGGACAGCGACACCGCGGCGCCGACGCGGTAGACCTTGAACCGCCAGTCGTCGTGCGGGCGGTACAGGTCCATGTCGATCTCGCCGGTGCCCGCGGTGAGCCGCTCCAGGCGGCTCAGGTCCTCCACCGCGACGTCGGGGGTGAAGTCCTCCTTGTACGCCTCGGGGAAGGCGGCGGCGTAGCAGCGGGCCAGGGTGGTGGCCGTGCCGGGCGCCGCGTCGCCGATCGCGGCGACCAGGTCGTCCTCCCAGGAGCGGGTGGTGGCCGTGACGCGGGCCTCCAGCTCCTCGACGTCCACGCCCTCGGTGCTGAGCGGCTTTCCGCGCTCACCGCGGATGGTGACGTGCAGGCGGGCCAGCGGGGACTCGCCGATCATCGTGCTGTAGTCCAGGGAGGTGCCACCGAGGGCCAGCAGCAGGATGTCCTGCACCCGGACCCGCACGTCGGTGGTGTACCGGTCGCGGGGGAGGTAGATCAGGCAGGAGATGTAGCGGCCGTAGTCGTCGCGGCTGAGGAACAGGCGGACGCGCTTGCGCTCGCGCAGCCGCAGCACGCCGGTGACGACCGGGACCAGCTCCTCGGCCGGGATGTGGAACAGCTCGTTGCGGGGGTAGGTCTCCAGGATCTCGATGGCGTCCAGGCCGTCGTGGCTGTCCGGGGCGAGGCCGGCCGCGTCCAGCACCTCGTGCAGCTTGCGGCGCAGCAGGGGGATGCGGGAGATCGACTCGCTGTAGGCGACGTGGGTGAACAGGCCGAGAAAACGGCGCTCGCCGATCACCTCGCCCTCGGGGGAGAACAGCTTCACGCCGACGTAGTCCAGGTAGACCGGGCGGTGCACGGTGGCGCGGCTGTTGGCCTTGGTGATGATCAGGAGCTGCTTCTCGCGTGCCTTGGCGCGCAGCTCGGGCGGCATCGCGGCGAAGCTGGTCGAACCCGCCTTGTCGGCGCGCAGGATGCCGAGGCCGGTGCCCGGCACGGCGCGGAGGCGGTCGCCCTCGGGGGCGCTCTCCAGGCGGTACTCGCGGTAGCCGAGGAAGGTGAAGTGGCCGTCGGCGAGCCAGCGCAGCAGCTCGGCGCTCTCCCGCACCTCCACCGCGGGCAGCGGGAGGGGGGTCTCCGGGATGGCGGACGCCATGCCCATGGCGAGGGCCGTCATCTTGGCGCAGTCCTCGACGGCGTTGCGGACGTCCTGCAGGACGCGCTGGAGGTCGTCCTCGATGAGGCGCAGCACGCTGTCGTCGGTCTGGTCGATCTCGAGGCGCATCCACGACTCGGCCAGGTGCTGGCCGGTCACGTCCTCCTCGGCGCCGAGCATGCGGCCGGTCAGGTCGCGCTCCACGGTCATCAGGGGGTGCACGATGAGGTGGACGCCCACGTCGTGGCGTTCCAGCTCCATGGTCACCGAGTCGACCAGGAAGGACATGTCGTCGGTGACCACCTCGACCACCGAGTTCTGCCCGTCCCGCGGGGTGTACGCCCGGACCAGCGCCCGCCCCTGCGGCCGGTGCGCGGCGAACTCCCGGTGGCCCATGGCCGTGCGGTACAGCTCGTCCTGCTCGCGGTTCTCCAGGTCCTCCGGCGCGACATGCCGGTAGTACTGCCGCAGGAACGTCACCGCCCGCTCGGCGTCCAGGCCGTCCGGGCCGGTCTCCCCGGCGTACAGCTCAGCAGCGGACCGCAGCACCCGGTCTTTTGCCTCTTCGAGGGGCATGTCGCTTCTCACTCCTTTGTGAGGGGTATCGCCTGCATGGCGCCACGGATCCCCAGGGCGCCGTTTCCCTTCCCGTGAGCGCCCGCGCACCCCAGGTGACTCCCCGGCCACGCGGCACCCCCACCAGCGGTGATCCCCTAGATCCCCATTGATCAGGCCCATCCCCCGCCGTACCCGATATCAGCCCATCACACATCAAACGTCAACTTGTGCGCCCCAGCCCGTATGCCCCCGTACCACCAGCCTCCCCCATCCCTCCCACCCATGTAACCGATCTGTGATAAACCACAACTCCTTTGGGCACGTCTCACTCATAGACCCCGATTTTTAACCCCCCAAAACCCCTCCTTGAC
>NZ_JBHSRF010000062.1:0-57730 GCF_042658925.1 Sphaerisporangium aureirubrum | reverse complement strand
ACGCCAACACCTCTGCCACCACACTCGCCGAACTCACCCCGCGCCCACAACCAGACGATTCGATCACTTGATTTACACCACCCCACGGGACGTCACCGATGTGCGTGCCGCCCGCCTGACTCCGTGCGGCCCCCGTCGCCGACGATGCGGCGCTGGGGTGTATCGCGGTGGAAATGACGAGCTCGGCAGGGTCGGGGGTGCGGGGGTTTCCCCCACACAAGAGCAGCCCTTGCGCCCTTTCGCGCGGAGCGCGCCCTTAGCAAGGACCGTTTCACCGGGGCGCCCGCGCACGAGCCCGACAGGGCCGGGGGTGCGGGGGTGTCCCCCGCATAAGAGCAGCCCTTGCGGCTTTCCGCGCGCAGCGCGCCCATCGCAAGGGCCATTTCACCGGCGCTTGGGCACGCTTGAGTTACCCGCTGTACGGCTGCCCGGCTTCCCCGCCGTACGGCGGCGCCGAGTTCGCCGTGCCACGTCCCGCCGTCGCGGCGCCGGAGAAGGGCCCCTAGGTGGGTCGGGAGCACGTCTCGGCCGGGGCGCTGGGTGCGGTGGGGCACGATGAGCCCGGCAGGGCCGGGGGTGCGGGGGTGTCCCCCGCAGGAGAACAGCCCTTGCGCCTTTCCGCGCGGAGCGCGCCCTTGGCGAGGACCATTTCACCGGCGCCGCGCACACCACGGGTTGACCGCCGTACGGCGGCGCCGAGTTCGCCGCACCGCGTCCCGCCGTCGCGGCGCCGATCGAAGACACAGCCGGCACCGGTAGACAGCTGAACGCCGTCGGAAGTACGCCACAGCCCGCTCATCGCCTTCGCCGTCCCGCGTCCCGCCGTACCGGAAGCGATGCCCTATGGGCGCGGGGTGGGGGGTGGGGTCAGGTGGTTGGGGATTCTCGCCAGCGGTTGGTTATGGGGAGGCGGCGGTCGCGGCCGAAGTTCTTGGGGGTGATTTTGGGGCCGGGGGGGTACTGGCGGCGCTTGTATTCCGCGAGGTCTACCAGGCGGATCACGCGGGCTACCAGGTCGGGGGTGTGGCCGGCGGCGATCAGTTCGGCTTTGCCCATGTCGTGTTCTACGTAGTCGGCCAGGAGGCGGTCGAGGACGTCGTAGGGCGGGAGGGAGTCGGTGTCGCGCTGGCCGGGGCGGAGTTCGGCGCTGGGTTCCTTGGTTATGGAGTTCTCGGGGATGGGTGGGGCGGGGAAGGGGTGGAGGAGGTCGGTCTGGCGGCCTGCCTGGGTGTTGCGCCAGCGGGACAGGTCCCAGACGGTGGTCTTGAGGACGTCCTTGATGGGGGCGAAGCCGCCGGCGGAGTCGCCGTAGAGGGTGGAGTAGCCGGTGGCGAGCTCGCTCTTGTTGCCGGTGGTCAGCACCAGGTGGCCGTGCTCGTTGGACAGGCTCATGAGGAGCATGCCGCGGACGCGGGCTTGGAGGTTCTCCGCGGCGAGGCCGTGCAGGTCGATCTCTTTCTCGAACGCGTCGACCACGCCCTCGATGGGCACCAGCCGGGAATGCACCCCCTGGCGGGTCACCAGGTCGCGCGCGTCGGAGACCGAGTGGTCGGACGAGTGGCGGGACGGCATCAGCACCACGTGCACCCGGTCGGGGCCGACCGCGTCGGAGGCGATGGTCGCGGTCAGCGCCGAGTCGATGCCGCCGGACAGGCCGAGGACGACCGACCTGAAGCCGTTCTTGGTGAAGTAGTCGCGCACCCCGAGGACCAGCGCGGAGTAGACCTCCTCCAGGTCGTCGAGCCGGGGCGCCACGACCGGCGGCTCCGGCTCGTATGCCGGGAGCGGATCGCCGGACAGCACCAGCCGTTCCACGGTGATCGTGGTGCCGTCGCCCGCGTCCACCGGGAACGAGCCCGGCCCGGCCGATGGGTCCGCGGCGGGCAGCTCCAGGTCGGCGACCAGCAGCTCCTCGCGGAACTGGGCCGCGCGGGCGACCAGCTCGCCGTCCGCGCCGACCACGATGGAGTCCCCGTCGAAGATCAGCTCATCCTGCCCGCCGACCTGGTTGGCGTAGGCGAGGGCGCAGCCAGCCTCCCGGGCCCGGCTCGCGCAGAGCGCCAGCCGCACGTCGTCCTTCTCCCGCTCGTACGGCGAGGCGTTGGGCACCACCAGCAGGCCCGCCCCGGCCTCGGCGACCGCGCGCACCGGCCCGCCGTCCTGCCAGAGGTCCTCGCAGACGGCGATCGCCACGTCCACGCCGTGCAGCCGGAAGATGGGCAGCCGGTCGCCGCGCACGAAGTAGCGGTACTCGTCGAAGACGCCGTAGTTGGGCAGGTGGTGCTTGGCCGTGCGGGTGACCACCCGGCCGCGGTACAGCAGCGCGGCGGCGTCCAGCGGCGCCCCCTTCGGCTGCCCGGCCCGGGGCGCGACCCCCGAGCGGTCGACGTACCCCACCACGACCGGGAGCTCGCCGAGCCCGTCCTCGGCCAGCCGCGCCGCGGCCGTCTCCAGCGCCGCGATGGAGGCGTCCACGAAGGACGAGCGCAGCACGAGGTCCTCCACGGGGTAGCCGGTGAGGAACATCTCGGTGAAGACCACCAGATGGGCGCCCCGGTCGGCGGCCCGATGGACCCACTCGACGAGCTTGACGCCGTTGGCGGTCAGGTCGCCGACCGCCGGATTGGTCTGGGCCAGGGCGATTCGCAGTTGAGGCACGGAGACCACTTTACGTGCGCGGGCCCCGCCCGGCCGGGAGCGGCCCCGGCCCTGTGGACAACGCGCGCGGCCACCGTACGGCCGTGCGCGCGGAGGCCGTCAGACGGCGGCGCGGCCGCCGTCGACCGACAGGGTGGCGCCGTGGATGTGGGCCGCGTCGTCGCCGGCGAGGAACACGACGGCCTTGGCGACCTCCGCGGGGGTGCTGGCCCGGCGGGAGGGGATGCCGGCCAGTATCGGGGCGATGAGTTCCATCCGCGCCTGGATCTTCTCGGTGACGGTGGGGCCGGGGGCCACGGTGTTGACCCGCACTCCGGCGGGGCCGTACTCGGCGGCCCATGACTTGGTCAGCGAGTGCACGGCGGCCTTGGTGGTGCTGTAGAGGGCGGAGCCGGCCATGCCGAAGAGGCCGTTGATCGAGCCCATGTTGACGATGGCGCCGTGGCCGCGCGCGGCCATCGCGGGAGCGATGAGGCCGGTGAGCAGGAACGTGGCCTTGATGTTGACCGCGAGCGCGCGGTCGATCAGGTCCTCGTCCACCTCGGCGGTCGCCCCCGGGGTGATCAGCAGCGCGGCGTTGTTCACCAGGATGTCCAGCGGACCGTCCGCCACGGCGTGCGCGGCGTCGGCGAGTTCGCGGGCCGCCGCGGCTCCGCGGCCGAGGTCGGCCCGGACGAAGGTGGCCCGGCCGCCGGACCCGGTGATCGCGGCGACGACCTTCTCGCCGCGCTCGACGTCGCGGCCGGTGACCACGACGTGGGCGCCTTGGGCCGCCAGGGCCTCGGCGATGGCGACGCCGATGCCGTCGGTCGAGCCCGTGACCAGGGCTGTACGGTTCTGCAGAGACGCGGACATGATCTTCCCCCTTGGTGCGGTGGTGGTGCGCGACCCACGTTGCCTCCGGTATTTTGGACTCGCAAGTCCAGAAATTCGGAGGTGGGGATGACCCGCGCGCTGACCCCGAAGGGCGCCGCGACCCGGCTCAAGATCATCGAGGGTGCCGCCGAGGAGATCAGGGAGAACGGCGTGGCCGTGACCACGCTGGACGACGTCCGGGTGCGCACCCGCACCAGCAAGAGCCAGCTGTTCCACTACTTCCCCGAGGGCAAGGAGGAACTGCTGCTCGCCGTGGCCCGGTACGAGGCGGAGCGGGTGCTGTCCGACCAGCAGCCGCAGCTCGGCGCGCTCACGTCGTGGGCCGCGTGGCAAGCCTGGCGCGACATCGTGGTCGACCGCTATCGCCGCCAGGGGCAGTACTGCCCGCTCAACTCCCTGGTCTCACAGCTCGGGCGCAGCACGCCCGGCGCGCAGGCGGTGGTCACCGAGCTCGTCGGCCAGTGGCAGGCGGAGATCACCGCCGGCGTCCGGCACATGCAGGCCATCGGCGAGGTCGACCCCGCGCTGGACGCCGGCCGCACCGCGTCCTCGATCCTGGCCGGGGTCCAGGGCGGCGTCCTGCTGCTGTTGTCCACCGGCCACATCGGCCACCTGGAAGCGGCCCTGGACACCAGCATCGAGCACCTGCGGCGCAGCCGCCCGGCCCCGGCCGGCGGCGTGGCCGCGCATCGGGGATGAACGGCCGGCCGGGCCGATGAGAGAGCTCGGCTGTGATCGCGACGCCGGTCCAGGGTGGGCCGGGATTGTGACGCCGTCCGTGGTGGTCAGGTCGCCTTCGCCGGGACCGCGACGTCGTCCGGGGACGTGGTGCCCGTGAGAGTGGACGTGTCGTCCGGGCCGGTGGGGGGTGCCGGGTGGGCGGGGTCGTGGTGGGGGCGGGCGGCGCGGCGGCGGATGGCGGGGGCGATGGCCAGCTGGCAGGCTCCGGCGAACACGGCCAGGGCGCCGACGGTGAACCAGAGGGTGCCCTCGCTCACGGCCAGCAGGCGGGTGCCGATCAGCGGGGCCAGCAGGCCGCCGCCCGACCAGGCGAAACCGTACACGCCGTTGTACCGGCCGCGCAGGTGCGGCGGGGCCAGCGTGGCGACCAGGGCCCCCGCCATGCCCGCGGTGGTGATCTCGCCGAGCGTCCACACCACGACCGTCGCCGCGTAGCCCGCCGCCGTCGACACGAACGCGGTCAGCGCGTACCCGATCCCCACGATCACCATGCCCGCGGCCATCGCCCTGCTCGGGTCGCGCCGCGCCAGCCAGTGGCTCACCAGCGGCTGCACCACCACGATCAGCACGCCGTTCACCGACATGGCCACGCCGTAGGCGGCGGTCGACAGCCCCTGGCCGGTGATGGCGAGCGGCAGGGTGGTGTACGCCTGCAGGTACACGAAGGTGAAGATCAGCGAGATGGCGACGTACGCCATCATCAGCCGGTCCCTGATCACGTCGCGGAAGCCCCCGGGTGCCGTTCCCCGCTGCGGCCGGGTCTCCGGCACCGCCCGCCACACCAGCACCCCGAAGATCACCGAGGTGATCGCGTCGATCCAGAACAGCCACAGGAACCCCGACTGGGCCAGCCACCCGCCGGCGACCATCGCGATGGCGAAGCCGAGGTTGACCGCCCAGAACAGCATCCCGAACGCCCGCGACCGGTCGCCCGGCGCGATCAGGTCGGCCACCAGTGCCTGGGAAGCGGGCCGGTAGGCGTCCACGACCAGGCCGAGCACGCCCATCACGGCGACGATGGCGGGCAGCGAGGTGCTGTACCCGAGCAGGATCATCATGACCGCGGTCGCCACCATGCCCCCGGTGAGGGTGGCGCGCCGCCCCAGGCGATCGGTGAGCCAGCCGGCGACGAGCTGCGACATCAGCGATCCCACGCCGAACACCGCCATCACGAGCCCGGCGGCGGCCAGCGACATGCCGCGGGCCTGGGTCAGGTAGACCCCGATGAAGGGCTCGACCATCGTGCCGAGCCGGTTGACGAGGGTGCCGCCGAACAGCACCCAGAACGCTTTGGGGAATCCGCCGACCCTGGTCCGCAGGAACGAGGTCGCCGTGGTCGTGCCGATCATGCCTTCAACCCTGGCGACGTCGCGCCGAGGACGCCATTCCTTTAGGCTTGACTAAAAGGTCATCGCGGAACGGCAGGTGGACGCCGCTTTCGCCATGGTACGGGGACGGGGCGGGCAGTGGGCGTCGAGTGGCGGTTCGGGATGGACGACCTGGCGCGGATGCGGTTCGCGTTCTCGCCTTTGTGGGAGCTGGTCGCCAGCCTGCGGGTGCTCAGATCCCCGGCCCGGCACTCGCTGCACCTGCCGTGGCTGCGCGCCGTACGGCCCCGCCTCGGCGCCGTGGACCTGTCCGAGGTGTTCGCCCTCGCGCCGATCCAGGGGTACATGGCCGACTTCCTGACCCCGCCGCCGGACACCCCGCTGCCCGACTTCGCCGCCGAGCTGGAACGGGTGCGGGCGACCGACCCGGAGAAGGCCGCCGAGGAGGCCGGGTGGACGCTCGGCTCGGACGCCGAGGTCATCGCGCGGTTCCGGGCGGACCCGGCGGCGGGGGTCCGGCGGGTGGCCGACACGCTTGCGGCGTACTGGGAGGTGGCGCTCGCCGAGTACTGGCCCCGGGTGTACGGCCTGCTGGAGGCGGACGTGATGTGGCGGGCCAGGAGGTTCGCCACCGGCGGGGCCGAGGAGCTGTTCGCCGACCTGCATCCCTCGGTGAGCTGGCAGGGGGACCGGCTGGTCGCCGCCAAGGCGTACTGCGAGACCGAGGGCCTCGACGGCGACGGGCTGCTGCTGGTGCCGAGCGCCTTCCGCTGGCCGGACATCGCGATCATGACGTTGCCGTACCGGCCGATGCTCGTCTACCCCGCGCGGGCGGTCGGGACCCTCTGGGACGAGGGCCCGCTGCCCGAGCCCGGCGCCCTGGCCGCCCTGATCGGCAGCACACGCGCCCGTCTCCTGGTCTCCCTGGTCCAGCCCGCCTCCACCACGTCCCTGGCCCGGCGCCTCGAACTCACCCCCGGCGCCGTCTCCCAGCACCTGTCCGTCCTCAGCGGCAACGGCCTGGTGTCCCGCCGCCGCCTCGGCCGCGAGGTGCTCTACCGCCGGACGGCCACCGGCGACTCCCTGATCGGCGGCTCCTGAACGCTCAGCAGAGGAACGGGCGCGAGGTGGGCAGCGCGGCCAGCTTCGCGCTCTTCGGCGGGAGCGTCTCCACCGGCTCCCCGCCGGGTTCCCCCTGTGCCGCCGCGCCGTAGCGCTCGACCTCCGTGCTCCCATCGGGCGCGGCGCCGGCATCCGCCCTGACCGGCGGGCCGGCGTCCGTCTTCGCGGGGGGAGATGCGGCCCCGGGTCCTGTTGCCGGGGGTGCGGCAGGTTGTCCGGCCGGGGGTGTCGCCGGTCGCACGGCCGGAGGTGCCGATGCCCGTACGGGCGGGGGTGTGGTCGCCGGACGTGGCGGCCGGTCGGGGACGTTCCGGGGACGGGAGGTGGTGGTCCGGAGGCGAGGGGCGGGGGAGGAGGAGGCGGGGCTGTACAGGCGGTGCGTGGTGCGCTGGATGCGGCCGAAGGCCAGGTGGATGCCCCGGGCGGTGAGCCGCTGGCCGTACACGTCGGTGATGCGCACCGTGTACGGGCCGGAGCCCGCGCCGCCCGGAGTCATCCAGTAGTTGTCCGCGGCGCGAGGCAGGTGGCGCCATCGCCCGCGCTCACGGATCTCCAGGGTGCGCAGCGGGTTGCCGTGGTCGATGGCCTGGATGGCCAGCAGGCCCGGCGACGCCCCGCGCTTGAGGCGGAACGCCACCGGCAGCGGCACCTCGGGGTTGCGCACGGTGTGGTACCGCACCCGCACCCGGCCGACCCCGCCGCCGTCGAGCCCCGCGATGCGGTCGAACGCCGGACGGCTCATGTCCAGCTCCCCGAGCGCGCAGGCGCGGCACTCCTCGACGACCTGCACCCGCACCGTCCCGAGCGGCCCGGTGACGTCGAGGTACGCGCCGCAGGCGGCGGCCCCGGCGTACTCGACCGCGGAGACGGCCGCGACGTGCCGCCCCGGCGGCGCCCCAGGGAGGGAGCACGTGCCACCCTCGCGGCCCGCCGCCCAACCGGCCCGCGCGGGTCCCGAGGCGGCGGCGCACGCGGCGTCCCGCCCGGCCTGGCCGCCGAGGACGACCAGGGTGCAGGCCGCCGCCACCCATGCCGTCCAGGCCACCCGGCGCCGCAGCGCCGGGGCGAGCCGCCGTTCCACGCTCATGTGGGTCTGGGTCTCCCTCGGACCGCCCGGCCGGCCGCCGGGCATGGACGAACACACATCGAGATGATGCTGTCACATTACGTGACAAGGGCCGGTGTCCGTAATCCGCCTGGCGAGGTTCGTCTTACGGCCAGGTCGAAGGCCCCATATCCGGTATTCGGTCGGGTTCGGTGCGGCCCGGATGCCTCTAACAACGAACCCGCGTAACGTGTGCGAAACACCAAGCGGGCAGACTGGTAGATGACCAGACATGTCTAACGCCGACTCAGGGACAGGCTGCGCGCGGCGACGATGGTGTCCGAACTTGTAGGGCAGAAGGGGATGCCTTGGACCGCCAGCAGGAGTTCGTACTCCGCACGCTCGAAGAGAGGGACATCCGGTTCATCCGGCTGTGGTTCACCGACGTGCTCGGTTTCCTGAAGTCGGTGGCGATCGCCCCGGCGGAGCTGGAGGGGGCCTTCGCGGAGGGCATCGGCTTCGACGGGTCCGCCATTGAAGGCTTCGCCCGGGTACACGAGTCGGACATGCTCGCCAAGCCGGACCCGTCGACGTTCCAGATCCTCCCGTGGCGCAGCGAGACGCCCGGGGCCGCTCGCATGTTCTGCGACATCTTGATGCCGGACGGCTCGCCCTCGCACGCCGATCCGCGCTGGGTGCTGAAGCGCACCCTCGCCAAGTGCGCGGACATGGGCTTCACCTTCTACACCCACCCCGAGGTGGAGTTCTTCCTCCTCAAGGAGCGCCCCGAGCCCGGCGCCAAGCCGGTGCCCAACGACTCCGGCGGGTACTTCGACCACACCCCGCACAGCTCCGGGCACGACTTCCGCCGCAACGCGATCATGATGCTGGAGTCGATGGGGATCTCGGTGGAGTTCAGCCACCACGAGGGCGCCCCCGGCCAGCAGGAGATCGACCTGCGGTACGCCGACGCGCTGACCACCGCCGACAACATCATGACGTTCCGCCTGGTGATGAAGGAGGTCGCGCTGGAGCACGGCATCTGGGCGTCCTTCATGCCGAAGCCCTTCGCCGAGCACCCCGGCTCGGGGATGCACACCCACATGTCGCTGTTCGAGGGCGACCGCAACGCCTTCTACGAGCCCGGCGCCGACTACCAGCTCTCCAAGATGGGCCGCTCCTTCATCGGCGGCCTCCTGAAGCACGCCGCCGAGATCACCGCCGTCTGCAACCAGTGGGTCAACTCCTACAAGCGCCTCTGGGGCGGCGCCGAGGCCACGGCCGGCCAGGGCGGCGAGGCCCCCAGCTACATCAGCTGGGGCCACAACAACCGCTCGGCACTGGTCCGCGTCCCCATGTACAAGCCCCACAAGGGCAACTCCACCCGAGTGGAGTTCCGCTCCCTCGACTCCGCCTGCAACCCCTACCTGGCCTACGCCGTGATCCTCGCCGCGGGCCTCAAGGGCATCGAGGAAGGCTACGAGATGCCCCCCGGCGCCGAAGACGACGTCTGGGCCCTCACCAGCGCCGAACGCCGAGCCCTCGGCATAGAGCCACTGCCCCAGAGCCTCGACGAGGCCATCACCACCATGGAACGCAGCGAACTGGTCGCCGAAACCCTCGGCGAACACGTCTTCGACTACTTCCTGCGCAACAAGCGCCACGAGTGGCACGAGTACCGCCGCCAGGTCACCGAGTTCGAACTGGGCCGCTACCTGCCGGTCCTGTGACCATGGCTCGGAAGCGATTCTCCGTCTAGCGGGAGAACGGGGCGCCGTCGGTAATCGGCCGACGGCGCCGCGAGCTTTCGCGTTACTTTTCGACGCCTGTGCGAATTCTGCGTGTGATGTCGGCTAGCTTGCCGAGGTCCGTGACGGTACCGATGTTCAGCGGTCGGACCTGCCCGAACGAGTCTTCGGTGGTCCATTCGCATAGGACGTCCCGGTTGTCGGGGTTCTGCCCACACATCGCCGAGCCGCCTCCCGGTCCGGGGGCGATCTCGGTGACGATCGGCCGCGTGCCCCAGGTCCCCTCGAGGTTTTCGCGGAAATTCTCTACGCTCGATTCGAGATCGTGCTCGTACTTGCGGATGCCACCGAGAAAGGCGTACTTGGTGCCGCCGGCATCGGTGTACACCGCGTCTCTGGCGTAACGGTAATCGCCGTCGGGCGCTTCCATAGCCCGCTTGACTTCCGCTGAGCCCGGTATTTGGGCGGCATCGTCCCGGGTCAGGCCGCCCGCCAACAGAGGTGTGCTTATCGCGTGTACCGGTGTGTCGATCAACCGCTGCCGCTCTGAAGTGACCGGCGAGTAGGAGGGACCTCCGGACAAGATCCAGTTGCCTGCCACCACCAGGCTCCCCACCACGAGGACGGCTGTCAGGCAGCCGGGCTGGGCACCGCCGGCGAGCCCGGGCCGGATCCTCAGGAAGTACCGAAGCGCGAACAGCACCCCGACGGTCGTCGTCACGCTCACCGGGGTCACGCCGGGGATCGACCCCAATGGCTCAGGAAGTACGTCGTCGTAGATGACAAAGACCTGCATTCCGAAGATAGGTGCGAACACCCCGAATGTCAGGACTACGACCCAGAGGAACTTACTGCGGCCGGCCGCCGTCCAGGCTTCTCCCGGACGGCTGGCCGCGTCGGCCAGAGCGAAGATCATGACCGCGTACGCAATGATCCATAAGACCATGGGCTCACTCATTCCGCTGACGAGGCAGGGGCATGAACTCGTCCAACGGCAAGGGAGGCCGTATCACCACACCGGCTCGAAGCGCACTGTCACATTGCCGTCACAGCGAGAACGAGTGAAATGGCAAATGTGTTCCGCGGTCGCCGGGCTTTTCGCGGGGAGTCCGGACAGCGGGCCCCGCGGTCGATCCTCCGGCGGTGCGCGTGGCTCCGGGCCGTCATGCCCCTGTTACGCCGGTCTAACGGAGTGGTCACCATGGGGTGGTTCCATGGGGATGGCGGCGGCGGGTTAATATCTGACGCCGCCTCGCGTTTTGGGGCGGGGGGTCGTTCGAGGCCCTGTTGGAGCAGCGATGGGGGTGCTTCGGGGTGATGACTTCCGCTGGGTTGCGGGCCGTGTTGAGTGTGCCGGGTCGGTTTTGCGGGCCGGAGGGGACGGCTAACGGGGGGTGGATCGCTGGGGAGCTGGCGGGGACGGTGGAGTGTGGGCATGCGGTTGAGGTGACGTTGCGGCGGCCGGTGCCGTTGGAGACGGATCTGACTGTGGGGCATGTGGCCAACTCGATCTCGTTGTCGTATGACGGGCAACTGCTGGCCGAGGCGATTCCGGTGGTGGAGGAGCTGACGCCGCCGCCGTTCGTGCCGTTCACCGAGGCGGCGCGGGCGGAGGAGGGGTTCGTCGGGCTCACCGGGGAGCATCCGGTGCCGGGGTGTTTCGTCTGCGGGTTGCGGGCGCCGGGGGACGGGCTGCGGATCTTCCCGGGGCGGGTCGAGGGGACCGATCTGGTGGCCGCGGGGTGGCGGGTGCCGGTGACCGTCACCGGGGACGACGGGGCGGTGCCCGAGGCGCTGGTCTGGGCGGCGCTGGACTGCCCCAGCGGATGGGCGCACACGCCGGCCGGGCCGGGGCTGCTCGGGCGGCTCACCGCGCGGGTGTTCCGGCGGGTGTATCCGAACGGGACGTACTCCGTGGTGGGCAGGCCCACCGGGCGGGACGGCCGCAAGCTGTTCGGGGCCAGCGCCATCTACGAGATGGACGGCACCCTGGTCGCGGTCGCCAAGGCCACGTGGATCCTGCCCCGCTGAGCCGTACTCAGATCGGCAGCAGCGGCCGGACGAGCGTGACGGCCCACGCGGTGAGCGCGGCCAGGGCCGCCACCGTGAGGGCCGCCGAGGTGGCGAGCAGCGACCAGCGGAACAGCAGGTGGCTCAGGGGGACGAGGCCGGTGCGCCGGGTGCTCGGGGTCCACGGGCCGCGCAGGTCGGTCAGCGCGAGCTCGTCGGCGCCCACGGCGGTCAGCGCGGAGGCGTCGCCGTTGAGGGGGAGACGGGTCAGCCAGGCGAGCATGGTCGCGATGCCGGGAAAGTCGGGCGGGAAGCCGGAGGCCAGGTAGCGGACCTCGGCGGCGCTGCGGGCCAGGTCGCGGACCATGTTGCCGAGGCCGACGCCGTCGAACCACTCGGGGAGCCGGTCGGCGTCCTGGCCGATCGCGGTCTTGCGCAGCAGGTCGGCCTTGCTGACCACCACAGCCACGCGCTTCTGGCGGCCGCCGTCGGCGCGGGCCGCCAGTTCGTTGCGCACCCGCTGGAAGGTGTCCGAGGGGTCCTCGGGGGAGAGGACGACGCCCGCCTTCTCAAGGACGCGCCGCTCGTCGGCGGTGAGGCCGTGCTGGACCAGGGGGAGCGCGAAGGGGTCCACCACGATGAGCATCGCCTCGCCGTGCGCCAGGTAGCTCATCGCCTCCACCTTGGTGGCGCCGGTGAAGCCCTCCCCGGAGGGGTCGAACAGGTAGAGGATGCGGTCGCCCCCCTGCGCGGTCGTGCGGGGCAGCGTGATGTCGACCATGGTGGCGGACGGCGCGGCGCTGGTGGTCTTGGACACCCGGCCGAGGCGCAGTTCCTCGCCCAGGCGGGTGAATGCCTGCTGGTCGCCCTCCACCACGAACCCGGCCCGCCCGCCCGCGGCCTTCACCGCGGCGTGCAGGGCGTTGATCGCGAGGATCATGAACGTGGTCTTGCCCGCGTCGGGGCCCCCGACGAACGGCAGCGGCTCGATGCGGGCGCGGCCGATGCGGTGCGGCAGGGCGCGGTGGCACTGCGGGCAGTACGCGCGCAGCCGGAACCTGCCGAGCACGATCGCGGTGGGCAGCCTCGTGCCGCACCGGCAGACGTGCCGCAGCGCGCCGTCCAGGTTGGGGCGCAGGCTCCGGTGCCGCTCGCCGCAGGTGGGGCAGGCGTACTCGGGCAGCGCGATCCCGGCGTAGCACCGGGGATGCGGGCAGGTCTGGAGGATACGCCGCACCAGCATGACCACCGACTCGGTGCCCCGCAGCAGCACCACCGCCACGAGCCACGCCGCCCCGCCCACCGCGAACACCACCAGGTGCGCTGCCCCCACCGCCACGGCCGCCACCCCGAGCGGCACCGCCGCGACCACGACCCCCGCCACGACTCCCAGCCAGATCGGCAGCAGGAAGAACCCCTGCACGCCGCCCTCCAGCCACCGCGTCACCCGCACGATCGCCCGCCACCCCGCGCGGCCGGCCTCGGGGAGCACGGCCCTCGGCACCCGCCACGCGTCCAGCGCCAGCTGGCGGAACAGGTAGTGCCGGTAGACCGGGTCACGCCCCGTCGCCGACTCCGCGGGCGCCACCCCCGACTCGCCTTCGTCCCGCCCGGGCCCCAGCATGAGCGCGGACCGCGCGAAGTAGTACCCCACCCCGGCGAGGGTGGTCGCCACCACCGTGACCACACCCACCACCGGGAACCCGTACAGGAACCCGAAGAACATGCAGGCGCCCCAGAAGACCACCAGCACCACGACGACCAGGGGCATTCAGCGTTCCCCCGTCCCGGGAGGCACGGCGCCGGCCCCGCCGCGCGGCCGGCGGCGGAGCGGGGGAGAGGGGCAGGGCGGGGGCATCAGGGTGCTTCTCGTTTCCACGGGGGGCTGCGGCGGCCTCGGGACATCTCCCGCAGCGAAGGCGTGAGGGCTTCGTCGCGCCGGAGACGGGACTCCACCGAGGAGTGCAGGGACCAGGCCGTCAGGCGGCTGCGGGCCCAGGAGTCGAGGGAGGGGACCGTGACGCCGGCGTGGTGCAGGCGGACCGCGGTCTCGGCCAGGGCGACCTGCTCGTCGCGGGGCAGCTTGCCGTCCAGCCAGGCGCGGGCCAGCGGGGTGCGGAGGGCGGGCGGGAGGGCGACCACCACGTCGGCGCGGAAACGGGGGGCGCGGGTGGTGAGGGAGGCGGCGGCCACGGTGAGGGCCTCGCGGATCAGGTCCTCGTGCGCCTCGGAGGTGAGGGCGTCCAGGTTCCGCAGGACGGAGGCGACGGCGGCGGGGTCGGGGGCGTCCGGGACGGCGGCGGCCAGCAGGACGGCCCGCGCGTCGGCGGCGGGGTAGCCGGGGACGCGGGCGTGGACCGTCTCGGCGAGGCGCACCACGCCGGGGTCGGCCATGCCGCAGGCGAGGTACACGCGGGCGGGCAGGTCGCACAGGCAGGGGGAGGAGCTGACGCCGGGGCCGAGACGTCCCAGCAGTGCCGAGCATTCCTCCAGCTCCGGCGCCTCCTCCCAGACCTCTTCGAGCACCGACTCCACCGCCTCCCGGACGTCCTCAGGTACGGCCGGGGGGGCGGTGTCGTTCAGCGGGTACCCGTCGCCGGACGCCTCGGCGGTGAGCAGGCGCAGGAGGCCGGTGGTGGCGTCGACGCGGGACACGCGGCCGCGCAGGGTCAGCGCGCGCAGCACCGCCGCGCCGGTGCGGGGGGCGCAGGCCAGGTCGCGGTGCTCCAGGTGGTCGCACATCTGGTCGGTCAGCATGCGGCGCCTGGCCCGGGGGGAGGCCGCCTCCAGGCCGGTGAGCAGGCCCGCGACCACGGACTCGCGCAGGACGGGCGGAGTGCGTTCCAGCAGCGCGGCGAGGTCGCCGCCCGCCTGGACGGCGCGGTGCGCGGCACGTTCCACGTCGCCGGGCGGCACCGGCACGGCGATCGCGTGCGCGGCGCGCAGCACGTCCGCCAGGGAGGCCGCGTCCGGGGCGGACGCCAGCACGCCCGCGGCCTCGGCGGCCAGTGCCTGCCTGGTCTCCCCCCGGGGGGGTTCCGGCGGCGGCAGCGCCGGGTCGCGCAGGGCCAGCACGGCGCACCGGGCCGCGAAATCCTCGGCCACCTCGTCGGGCGCCGCCGCCCGCGCGGCCGTGGCCAGCTCGAACCCCATCCGGCCGCACGTTCCCGCGAGTTCCCGCCACGCCCAGCCCGGCAGGCCGTGGGGGAGCGTGCGCGCGATCTCGCCCTGCTCGGCGGCGGTCACCGACGGGTCGCCCCGGCAGAACGCCAGCAGCGCGGCGGCGGTGTCCGGGCTGAACCCTCCGGGGTTCTCGTCCGGCACGGTCAGCTCGCCGATGGCGTCGATGCCCGCCATGTCCATCCGCCGCCAGCAGTCCGTGACCGTGTGGGCGAACCGGCCCGGCGTCAGGGCGGGGGGGGTGGGGGAGGCGAGGTGGACGACGGTGGCGTCGGTGTCGGAGGGGATCCAGACGTCGGGGGTGGTGCCGACGATGACGTACTGGGCGGTGGCGGGGTCGGCGCTGTAGGTGAGGAAGGTGAGGCGGCCGGCGACCGGCCACGGCAGGGAGTAGGAGATGACCCCGATCCACCGGACGATCTCCTCGGCCCGCCCGGTGTCCGCGGCGACCAGTACCAGGCGGCCGTGGCCCCTGCTGAGCGCCACGCCGACGATCTGCAGCAGGGCGGCCAGCCGGGCGTAGCCGGGTTCTCCTCCGGAGGCCAGCCACTCGCCCAGGGAGTCGGGGTCCAGGTGATCGCCGGGCGTCAGCTCGGTGAGCTCGGGTAACACGGTTCCCGGCGTGGCCGGCGCGTCCGTCCACAGGGCCGCGCGCCAGAACTCCACCGGCCGCAGCCCCATCAGCTCGTCCGCCGCCGCCACGACCGCGTGCCCGAGGAAGTTCCCGTACCGTCCCGAGTAGTCCCGCCCGAGATACACACACCGCGTGAGCACCCGCATGTCCCCGGCGGGCCCGTACGCCAGCGCCACCGGCAACGCCGAGATCTGCGCCGCGTCCGGCGCCAGCGGCGCCTCCGGCGGCGGCCGGTAGGCCAGATGAACGGCCACCGCCCCGCTCACCCCCGCCGGCACCCCCGCCGACTCCGCCACGAACTGAAACCCGGCCCGCCCCCCGGGGCCGTACTCCGCGGACGTGTAGTGCAACTGCCAGGCCACCCCGTCACCCCCACATCCGGCAGAACCCGAACACGAACCGACTTGCCCGCCCGACCGGAGGTGCCGCGCTGCCGCGAGCACGGCGGCCCCGCCGCCCGCCGGCTGCGTGGATGGTGGGAGCGAGGCCACCTGCCCTGGTGGCGTGGGTGAGGCCACCTGCCCTGGTGATGTGGTTGGTGGGGGTGTTAGCTCTGGTGGTGTGGGTGGTGTGGGTGGTGTGGGTGAGGCCACCTGTCCTGGTGGTGGGGCCGTTTGCTCGGGTGATGTGGGTGGCGTGGGTGAGGCCACCTTTCCTAGTGGCGTGCGTGGTGGAGGCGTTTGCTCTGGTGGCGTGGGTGGCGTGGGTGGCGTGGGTGGCGTGGCTGGTGGGGGTGCGGCCACTTGTCCTGGTGGCGTGGGTGGTGGGGGCGTTTGCCCTGGTGGGGAGGGGGAGGGGCATGGGGTTATCTCCGGGTGCCTTTTAGCATGCCGAAGCGGTGGAGGAGCCAGAGGAGGGGGTCTTCCACTCGGTAGGGGCGGATGCCGCCGGGGCCGACGGTGCCGGAGTCGGGGACGCCGCCCAGGGCGGAGAGGCCGAACAGGGCGAAGTCGGTGAAGTGCTGGCGGAGGTAGCGGTCGACCATGCCTGCCTGCCAGTCGTCCAGGAGGGCGCGGACCTGTTCGTGGACGGCCTCGCGGTCGTCCAGGTCCAGGGTGCCGCTGGGGGTGCGGGCGCGGTGGAGGGCGGATTGGGCGTCCATGCTCTCGCGCAGGGCGTCGATCTTGCTCAGCGCCACGGCCACGGGGACGTCCAGGCGGCCGGAGCCGGAGCGGTCGCGGAGCAGCTCGGTGACGCGGCTGATCACGTTGATGGGGTCGCTGTCGGGGTCGCCGGCGTTGACGCCGCCGCGGCTCTGGGCGGGGCCGCTCAGCGACGCCTTGGCGCCGGGCAGCTCCAGGGGGTCGAGCAGGAAGATGACGGCGTCCGCGGCGTTGAGGTACCGCAGGTGGGTCTCGGTGGACTCCCGGCTGCGGAGATCCTCGCCCGCGGTGTCGAAGAACACCAGGGTCAGCGACATGGTCCGGGGCCGCAGCCGCCCGGGCACCGTGCGGGTGAGGAGGTACACCAGCGGGTCGCGCGGCTCGGTCGCCGCCGGCCGGGTCGTGCTCAGCAGGCGCCGCTCGCCGTACAGCGGCCGCGCGAAGTCACGTTTGTACCGCGCGATGGTCCGGTCGTCGCAGGCCACCAGCGAGGCGTCCAGCTCGGCCCCGACCCGGTTGGTCAGCTCGTGCAGCAGCACCGCGATGTAGGTGCTCTTGCCCGACCCCTTCGCCCCGACCAGCGCGACGATGCGCCCGGGGTTGGCGCAGTACTCGGCGGGCAGCCGGTTGTGGCACGCCGGGCACACCCGCCACCCGCTGGAACGCCCGCACTCGGGGCAGTCGGCACGCCGTCCGGGCCGCCGCACCGAGAACACCGGCGGCAGCGAGGCGGCGCTGGGCGAGCCGAGGTACGCGGCCAGGATCTCGTCCAGCCAGGGCTCGCACCCCGTGCCGAGCCCCGACCTGCCGAGGCAGCGGAACGCGATGCGGTTGCGCTCCACCCTCGCGAAGCAGTACGGGCACGTGATCACCGGGGTCCCCCTCACCCCACTTTCATCCGCCGCACAGGCGGGTCGATCAAAGCGACCTCGCCTCCGTCCGCCGGGCCCTCACCCGCGGTGTCCTCGTCCATGATGCCCCCGTCCGCGATCCCGTCGAAATCGTCGTCCCCGGGGGACCAGCGCCGCCCGGCGGGCGAGGCGCCCTCGGCGAAGCAGCGCAGCCAGTACGGCTTGTCCTGCCGCGGCGCGGGCACGCTGAGCCGCGCCGGCAGGTCGACGTCCGTCCAGTGGTCGAGCAGCACCCCGTCGTCGGCGGACTTCGGCTGCACGTGCCCGGCCTTCAGCACCAGCGCCAGCCGCCGCAGCCGCACCGGCCGGTCGGAGGTCACCTCCACCACCACCGTGCGCCGCCACGCCGGGCCCTCCCTGAGCAGGTCGTACCGGACCGGGACGCGTCCCGCCAGCCGCACCCACGCCGGCGGCCCGCACAGCCGCTCCCCGCGCACCAGCGCCGTGGGCGCCACCTCGACGGTCAGCGCCTCGGACTCGGGCGCCTCCAGCCGCACACCCCCCTGGGCGCGGTACGCCGCCGAGCTGACCAGCATGTCCCGTCCCGCCCAGCGCACCTCGACCTCCGGGACGTCCGGCGGCCAGTCGAACCCGACGTACACCGTAGCGCCCCTGCGCTGAGCGGACAGCCCGGTCGGCGTCGCGAGGTTGACGTGCTCCAGGTGCCCCCCGACGGTGGCGAGGTCCCCGGCGATGGTGACGGCGAGCAGCACGCATTGCGCACCCGGCCGGATCGCCTGCCCCTCCCGGGTCGGGATGGACGGCACGGCGCGGCTGGCGGCCCGCAGGTCGGCCAGCGGCACCGTGGTCCCGGCGGTCCACTGCGGCGCCGAGTCCAGCGCGACGAACTCCACCACCCCGGACGGCGGCTCGTCGTACCAGGCGAGCAGCGTGCCGGGCGACGACGGGTCGGGGTGTAGCGTGAACCCGGCGATGGGGCGGGGCAGCCCGCGCGGGGTGACGGTGTGCCGCACCCCGGGCGTGAAGACCTCGCCCTCCGGGCCGGGGTAGGCCGCGGCGACGACGTACACGTAGGCGGTGCCGTTGACCACCCCGGCGTCGCGGAACCCGGTGTCGATGACCTGCACCGGCAGCCCGTCCCTGCTGACCACCACCCGGGACGCCTCGGCGGGACGGGTCCACCGGCCCCACACCACCCCGTCGCCCGCGGTCAGCCGCACGTCCCCAGGCTCCGGCCGCACCACGACGGGGGCGGCCACGGCGGGCGGCGCCGAGGCGTCGTCGCGGCGGGCGACCACCGAGTAGGTGACCGGCACGTTGACCGGCGGCCGGTCGTCGCGGGCGGTGGTGCGCTCGGTCGTGCTCAGCGGCGCCCCGTTGCGGTGCACGTCGTACACGACGCGCCCGGCCCGGGACGGCGAGGGCTGCCACGTCAGCCCGACCCCGTCGCCCTGCGGTTCGGCGCGCACCCCCCGCGCGGGGTAGGGCGCGAGCCGGGCCAGCATGTCGGCGGCGCCCGGAAGGTCGGGCACCCGTTGCAGCGCGTCCCGCAGCGCGATCCACGCGTCGTCGGGGTCGATGGCCGCCCGCGCCCGGTCCCGCAGCCGCACGGCCCCCGCGAGCCGGGCCCGCACCTCGGTGGCCAGCTCGGCGGCCTCCCCGGTGAGGTCCTGCGGGCCGAGGGCGTCGGCGTAGTCCACCGCGGCGTGGATCTCCCCGGCGTCCACCAGCTCGCGCAGCCGCGCCGCCGGGCCGGACGGCACGCCGCCGCTCTCCCCGCGCACCGCGAAGATCAGCCGCCGGGCGTCGGCGGCCGCGAGGTCCAGCTCGCCGGTGGCGTGCCGCAGCAGCGTGTCGTCGTACGGATGCTCGCGGACCCGCTCGCGCAGCCGGGCCACAATGTCGTACCGCACCAGCGTGGCGGGGTCGGGAGTGCCGCGCAGCGCGGTGAGCACGGTGTCGGCGCTGACCGTCCACGGGCCGCGGGGACGGGCCGCCCACCGGGCCTCGGCCGCCGCGACCGCCTCGGCGACCGGCTCGGCGCCGGGCACCACCACGTCGTCCAGCACCTCCATGCCCGCGCAGTCGTCCCCGAACACGAACCGCCCGAGGTGCGGCAGCCCGAGCGCGTCCAGCGCCTCCCGCGCCCGGCCGTACCCGGAGTACGGCGCGGCCCGGGGCAGAGGGTCCGGCTCGCGCACGTCGATGGACCGCGCGGCGGCCAGCCGCAGCGCCTCCTCCTGCCCGACGCCGACCGACCGGGCGATGGTGGACAGCAAAGCGGGCGACAGCAGGCGCAGCGGCCCCGCGGCGTCGTCCAGGCGGCGCGCGGCGTCGTCCAGCCGCCGCCCCGCCCGGGCGTGGGAGTCGCGCAGCGCGGCGCGCAGCGGCGTGAGGTCGCCCTCGGCCGCGGCGGCGAACAGCGGCGCGAACCGCGCGTGGTCGGCCTCCATGCGGTCGATCAGCCGCCGGTACTTGAGCATGCCGCGGGCCCGCCGCCAGCACTGGCGGACCTGCTTGGCGGTCTCGGCGACGTCGCGCGCGGTCATCGCCTCGCCGAGCTGATAGCGCGCCCCGAGGTCGGCGGGCGGCGTGCCCCCCGCCTCGCGGGCGGGCTCCAGCACCTCCCGGACGTAGCGCTCCTCGTCGAAGGCCATGGCCGCCCGGCTAGCTGACCTGGACCCGGGAGAGGGCGGCCCGCGACTCGGCCACGTCCTCCTCGGACATGCCACCGATCTGGACGCGCAGCTCCAGCTCCTCACCGGTCTCACGCTCGCGGGAGGTCACCTGGAGCAGCCCGGCGGGGTCGAGCGCGAACGTCACCTCGATCGGCCACCCGGCGGGCTTGCCTGGTGGGATGCGCAGCACTCCCTCGGCGATCAGGCCGTTGTCCTCCAGCTCGTCGGACTCGACGCTGCCGGCCTGCTCCATGACCTCGATGTCCACCCCGGTCTGCCCGGGGTCGACGGTGTAGAAGTCCCTGGTGACAGCCGCGGGCAGCGCGTCGTTGGCGTGCACCAGGTGCTCGACGCTGCGGCGCCGGGACTCCCGGTCGGTGACGACGATGCCGAAGCCCCGCGAGGCGACGGTCTTGATGGTGCGCGCGGCGATGCGCTGCTGCTGGTCCTGCGTGAGCCCGGCGCGGGCGGCCATGTCCTCGGCGAGGCCGGCCTCGCCGGCGCGCAGCAGCCGCCGGTAGGTCTCCTCGAAGGCGTACAGCGCGGCGCCCTTGGCGACCGCCAGGTCGGGGTCCTGGAGGCGGGGCTCCAGCTGGAGCTCCTTCTGCAGAGTCTCGGCGACGGCGGGCATCTTGGTGGAGCCGCCGACCAGCACCAGGTGGTCGTAGGTGTCGATGCCCTTGGCCGCGGCGGTGTCCAGCGTGCGGCGGGTGATCTCCACCGTGCGGTCGAGCAGGTCGCGGGTGAGCTCGACGAGCCCCTCGCGGGTGACCTCCACGGCGCAGACCCGGCCCTCGTGCACCACCCGCACGACGTGTTGCGTGCGGACCGACAGGGTCTTCTTCAGGTCCTCGGCGTCCCGGCGCAGCTGCTGCTCGGACTGCTTGTCCAGCAGCGGGCTCCCGGCGTCCGGGTGCTCCTGCTCGAACCGCTCGGCCAGGTGCTCCACCAGGCGGTCGTCCCAGTCGGCGCCGCCGAGCTCGTGGTCGCCGTCGGTGCAGATCACCTCGATGTTCCCGCCGCGCAGCGTGATCACGGTGGTGTCGAACGTGCCGCCGCCGAGGTCGTAGACCAGGATGGTGTGGTCCTGGTCGGGGTTGAGCAGGCCGTAGGTGATGGCGGCGGCGATCGGCTCGGAGATGATGTCGATCACGTTGAGACCGGCGATGTGCCCGGCCTTGCGCGTGGCGTCGCGTTCGGCGGCGCCGAAGTACGCGGGCACGGTGATCACCACGTCGTCCACGGTCTCACCCGTGGCCGTGTGGGCGTCGTCGGCCAGCTTGCGCAGGACGAACGCCGAGATCTCCTCGGGGGTGTACGGCCGGTCGTGCCGCACGCGGGGGACGTCGTGCCCCATGTCGCGCTTGATGCGGCTCACCACCAGGTCGGGCTCGAGCACGGCGCTGTCCTTGGCGGTGGCGCCGACCACGACGTTGTCGGGGGACTCGAAGAACACCACCGACGGGGTGGTGTCGGTGCCCTCCAGGTTGCGCAGCACCGTGGGACGCCCGACGTCGTCGACGTAGGCGATGCACGAGTAGGTCGTTCCCAGGTCGATACCGTAAACAGCCATCGCCTACTCGCTCCCTTTCTCCGTACCACCGTCCGGTCCGGGGCACGGGGTACCGTCATTATCGTCATTTCTTGATTTGTCGGGCTCGTTATCGCTTTCTGCGTCAGCCGGTTTCTCCGCGGCGCGGCCGACGACCACCGTGGCCTTGCGCAGTACCCGGTCGCTCGCGGTGAACGCCTCCGACAGCACCTCGACCACCGTGCCGTCCGCCTCCGGCTCCACCGGGACGGTCTTGGCGGGCCGGTGCAGGGCCGCGTCGTAGGGGTCGCCGGGCTTGACGCCCGCCCGCTCGGCGCCGGCGCGCCCGAGCACCTCGGCCACGTCGTCGGCCGTGGCGGCGAGCAGCGGGCCGGTCAGCTCGGGAGCCGGGGGGTTCGGCCCGTTCCAGCGGGCGGCCTCGCGCGTCACCGTGTCGTGCAGGCGGTACAGGCCCGCGCGGACCGGGGCCAGCGCCTCCTGAAGGAGCCCGTGCCGCAGTTGCTGGTTCTCCCCGTGCAGCCGGTCGATGACCTGCTCCCGGTGGGCCGCCCGCTCGTGCTCGCGCCGCGTCGTCTCGGTGAGCGCCGCGATCTGGCGGGTCAGCTCCTCGATCCGGCGGGTCAGCTCCTTGGCCGTGTCGTGCGGGCCGATGCCGCCGGGCGGTGCGGCGTCGTGATCGCGGCCGGAGGGGGGTGTGCCGCCGGACGGGGGGTCCTGCGGCTCTGCGCCGGAAGGGGGCATCTATCTCCTCGTACGGAAAACCCAATTCCCTGATGTCTGCAACTCTAGCCACCGATGCCGCCGCCCGGAAGAGATGAAGTTGTCGTTTATTGCGTATTATGTCGCATTCGCATGGCTGTCTTCTCGAACACATTTATGGACCGTGCCCGCGCGGGGATATCCGAGGTGACACGCCGTCCCCGGGCCGTACGGGCCGCACATCCGCATCAGGAGTCCCAAATCCCGATAAACGGGAAAGCCGGAGCTCCACATCAGCGAGCGAGAATTCCCGGGAGGAATATGTGCCCGCCTCCGGCGTCCGCGCGCAGCGGGATCGGCGTCCGCGCCGGGCCGGATCGATCCCTGCCGGATCGGGGGCTCTGCATCGGGGCGCCGCCTGATCGGGTGCGGCCGGATCGGGACGCGGGCGGCCGGCCCGCACCCGTGCCGCCGGGTGTCGCCGTCCCCCCGGGTGGGCCGTTATATCGGACATCGAGCATCATCTACCTATGAATCATCGTGTTCTCGTCATCGAGCACGAGGCCGAGGCGGGCCTCGGCTACTTCGAAGACTGGCTGGCCGGCGCGGGCGTGACCTGCGACGTCGTGCGCCCCTATCTTGGCGAGGCCGTCCCGGAGGCGGCGGGGGACGGGCTGATCGTGCTGGGCGGCGCCGCGTCCGCCTGGGACGACGAGGGGTTCCCGTGGCAGCCCGCCACGCGGGACCTGCTGCGCGCGTCCGTGGAGGCGTCGGTGCCCACGCTCGGCGTCTGCCTCGGCGCCCAGCTCATGACCCTGGCCTGCGGCGGGACGGTGGAGCGCGGCGCCCCGGGCCTGGAGGTCGGCCTGCGGCCCGTCACCCCGCTGGACGCCGCCGCGCGGGACCCGCTGTTCGGCGTGCTCCCGCCGGTCGCCTGGGCGGTGCAGTACCACGGGGACGCCATGACCGTGCCGCCGCCGGGCGCCGTCCCGCTGGCCACCGGAGACCCCTACCCCGCCCAGGGCTACCGCCTCGGCGACCGCGCCTGGGCCGTGCAGTTCCACCCCGAGGCCACCCCCGAGATCTTCACCTCCTGGCTGGCGAACCCGGACCCGCTGACCGCCGCCGGGTACGACCCCGCCGCCCTGGACGCGGAGGTGCGCGGCGCCGCTGCCGGGCTCGCGGCCACCTGGCGGCCGTTCGCCGAGGCGTTCGCCGCCGTCGTGACCCGTGCCGAACCCCTGTCCACCCCACCTGCACCCCTGTCCATAAACGGTGACCGCGCGATTACGGCGCGAAACCACTAACGACGAGCGCGTGAGGCAACGACTACGTTGAGCTTGTGAACGCCGAGTCCCGTATGCAGACGACGGCCGGGCGTCTCGCCCGGCTGGGTTTCGCCGACGGCGCGCACACCGAGCGTCTCCTGGACGGCCTCGGACCCGAAGCCGTCGGAGACCTCGACCTGCTCGCCGATCTCCTGGGCGCCGCCGACCCCGACCTCGCGCTCTCCTCGCTGAGCCGCCTCGCCGAGCGCGACCCGAGCGTCCTCGGCGCGATGCGCCTGGACCCGGGCCTGCGCCTGCGCCTCCTGTCGGTCTTCGGCCTGTCCGCGGCCCTCGGGGAGCACGTCGTCCGGCACCCCGAGCACTGGCGGCTGCTGGAGGGCGAGCAGGCCGCGCAGCGGTCCCCGCACCGCGACCTGCGCGCCGAGCTGCTGACGTCCGTCGGCGCCCACCCCGACGACGCCCTGCCGTGCGCCCCGGACGGCGGGCCCGACGTCCTCTCCGCGCTGCGGGTCGCCTACCGGGGCCGCCTGCTGCAGCTCGCCGCGCGCGACATCACCGGCCTGGCGATGCTCGGGGAGGTCACCTCCGAGCTGTCGGACCTCGCCTCCGCCGCCCTGGAGGCCGCGCTGGCCGTCGCCCGGGCCGACCTCCCCGAGAGCGCCGACGTGCGCCTCGCCGTGATCGGCATGGGCAAGTGCGGCGCCCGCGAGCTCAACTACATCAGCGACGTCGACGTGATCTTCGTGGCCGAGCCGCGGGAGGGCGTCGACGAGACCAAGGCGCTGCAGGCCGCCACGCGGCTGGCCCAGGGCATGATGCGGGCCTGCTCCGCCAGCACCCCCGAGGGCTCGCTGTGGGAGGTGGACGCCGCGCTGCGCCCGGAGGGCAAGGCCGGCCCGCTGGTGCGCACCCTGGCCAGCCACCTGACGTACTACCGCAGATGGGCCAAGACCTGGGAGTTCCAGGCCCTGCTGAAGGCCAGGCCCGTCGCGGGCGACCTGACGCTCGGCGGCGAGTACGTCGCCGCGGTGAACGACCTGGTGTGGCAGGCGTCCACCCGGGAGAACTTCGTCGAGGACGTCCAGGCGATGCGCCGCCGCGTGGAGGCCCACGTCCGGGCCGGCGAAGTGGACCGGCAGATCAAGCTCGGCCCCGGGGGCCTGCGCGACATAGAGTTCGCCGTCCAGCTCCTCCAGCTCGTGCACGGCCGCGGCGACGGCCTGCTGCGCCGCCGCGCCACGCTGCCCGCCCTGGCCGCCCTGTCGCGCGGCGGGTACGTCGCCAGGGACGACGCCAAGGCGCTCGCCGAGGCGTACACGTTCCTGCGCCGGGTGGAGCACCTGCTGCAGCTGCACCGGCTGCGCCGCACCGCCGTCGTGCCCGAGGACGTCACCGACCTGCGCCGCATCGGCCGCGGCCTCGGCATGCTCGTCGACCCGGTGGGCGAGTTCACCACCCGCTGGCGGCGGCACGCCATGGAGGCCAGGCGGCTGCACGAGAAGCTGTTCTACCGCCCGCTGCTCCAGGCCGTCGCGCGGCTGCAGGGGGAGGAGGCCCGCCTTTCCACGGCCGCCGCCTCCGCCCGCCTGTCGGCCCTGGGGTTCGCCGACCCCGACGGCGCGCTGCGCCACATCGGCGCCCTCACCAGCGGCGTGTCGCGGCGGGCCGCCATCCAGCGCACCCTGCTGCCGGTCATGCTCGGCTGGTTCGCCGACACCCCCGACCCCGACGCGGGGCTGCTCGGGTTCCGCCAGGTCAGCGACAAGCTCGGCGCCACCCCGTGGTACCTGCGGCTGCTGCGCGACGAGACCGCCGTCGCCGAACGCATGGCGCGCCTGCTCGGCACCAGCCGGTACGTCACCGGGCTGCTGCTGCACGCACCCGACGTCGTCGCCATGCTCGGCTCGGACGGCGAGCTCCAGGCCCGCCCGAAGCAGGCCCTCGCGGCCGAGGCCGCGGCGGCCGTGCAGCGCCACGACCAGGACGCCGAGACCGCCGTCGCGGCGGTGCGCACGCTGCGGCGCCGCGAGCTGTTCCGCACGGCCGTCGCCGGGCTGGTCGGCCGGATCGACATCGAGGAGATCGGGCAGGCGCTGTCCGAGCTGAACGACGTCACCCTCCAGGCCGCGCTGGACGCCGCGATCCAGAAGGTGACCCTGGAGCGGCGCGACGGCCTGCCCACGCGGTTCGCGGTGATCGCGATGGGGCGGCTCGGCGGGTACGAGTCCTCCTACGGCAGCGACGCCGACGTGATGTTCGTGCACTCGCCGGTGGAGGGCGCCGCCGAGAAGGAGGCGACCGACGCGGCGCACGCCGTCGCCAACGAGATGCGGCGGCTGCTGGCCAGGCCCGCCCCCGACCCGCCGCTGCTGGTCGACCCCGACCTGCGGCCCGAGGGGCGCCAGGGCGCCCTGGTGCGGTCCCTGTCGTCGTACGCCGCCTACTACCGGCGCTGGTCCTCGCCGTGGGAGTCGCAGGCCCTGCTGCGGGCCCGCTTCTCCGCGGGCGACGCGAAGCTCGGCGAGGCGTTCATGGAGCTGATCGAGCCGCTGCGGTACCCACCCGACGGCATCTCCGACACGGCGGTGCGGGAGATCCGGCGGCTCAAGGCCCGCATGGAGGCCGAGCGGCTGCCGAGGGGCGCCGACCCGCTGCTGCACACCAAGCTCGGCAGGGGCGGGCTGTCGGACGTCGAGTGGCTGGCGCAGCTCATCCAGCTCAAGCACGCCTGCGAGCTGCCGGAGCTGCGCACCACCCGGACGCTGGAGGCCCTGCGCGCCGCCGTGGGGGCGGGGCTGCTGGCCTCCACCGACGAAGAGGTGGTGGCGGACGCCTGGCGGTTCGCCGCGCAGATCCGCGACGCCATCATGCTGGTGCGCGGGCGCGCTGGGGACAGCATCCCCGGCGACCTGCGTGAACGCATGCTGATCGCGCGGGCCCTCGGCTACCCACCCGACGGCTCGGAAGACTTCGTGGACGACTACCTCCGCACCACCCGCCGCGCTCGCGTGGTGGTCGAGCGGGTCTTCTACGGGGGTTGAGACTTCCAGGGGGCCGGCTCCGGCCGGCGACCTCTGGGGGTGGACCCCGGCGGCCGGATCCGGGTCCGGCCGCCGGGGTCCATGGGGCCGTCCTGGCGGTTACCGTTGTCAGCGTCCCGTCGGCGTACTGGGGGAGCGGCCGTGCCGTTGTCGGAATACCTTGCCCGTCTGCGCGACCAGATCGGCAGCGACCTGCTCATGCTTCCCTCGGTCACCGCGTGCGTGTTCGACGGCGAGGGCCGCATGCTCGTCGCGCTCCACACCGAGATGGGCGGCATGTGGTGCCCGCCGGGCGGCATCGTCGAGCCCGACGAGGCGCCGGGCGACGCGCTGGTGCGTGAGCTGCAGGAGGAGCTCGGCCTCGGCGTGCGGCTGCGCGGGCTGATCGGCGCGTACGGCGGGCCGTCGTTCCGCACCACCTACGACAACGGCGACCAGGTGGCGTACGTCATCACGGTGTACGGCTGCACCGTGGAGACCGGGCCCGCCGAGCCGGACGGCGTGGAGATCGCCGAGGTGCGCTGGATCCACGAGGACGAGGCGGCCGGGCTGCGCATGCCGCCGTGGACGTCGGTGGTCGTCCCCGAGGGCTTCGCCTGGCGCGACCGGGCCCTCGTCATACCGGAACCGGCAGGCTGACAACCGATCACGGTCCGGCGACGTCTGTTGTGTGACCCCGGTTCCGTCGTGGCGGGGGGTCCTTCCTCCAGATGCGGCTATCTTCGCGGGTGATCACTTGTGAACTCGGTCTACGTCGACCTCGCCATCGGCCTGGTCATCGCGTTCCTGCTGTTCTCGCTGCTGGTCAGCGGGATCAACGAAGGGCTGGTGCGGATCCTCTCCATCCGCAGCAAGTTCCTGTGGGCCTACCTGCGGGACATGCTGGACGGCGCCGAGGGCAAGCGGTCCTGGATCCCGGGCACCATCCGGGAGGTGTTCGCGCGGCTGCCGTTCGGCAACAAGGACGCGCGGCCGAAGTTCGACCCCCTGCCCCCGCCGGTGCGCAGCACGGCCACCACCTGGTCGGGACGGCTGTACGAGCGGCTGCGTGAGATCGACCACAACACCTCCGGGCGCACCAGCATCGCGTTCGTCCCGCCGGGCCGTTTCGCGGTGGCGATGATGGAGATGACGGCCACCGAGGGCGGCGTGCCCGCCATGCTGGAGCAGCTGCGCCAGGACGGCAGCCCGCTGTACGGGCCGCTGAAGGGCATCTGGGACTCCGCGAAGGACGACGCCGAGGCGTTCCGCAAGGGCGTCGAGGCGTGGTTCGAGGGCGAGATGCAGCGCCTGACCGTGCTGTACCGGAAGTACGTGCGCTGGGTGATCGCCGCGCTCGGGCTGGTGCTGACGCTGTTCTTCAGCATGGACTCCCTGGAGTACGGCAAGGCCATCCTCACCGACAACGCGGTCCGGGCCCAGGTGGCGGCCACCGCGGACGGGGGAGCGGCGGCGCTGGAGAGGAGGCTGCGGGACAAGTGCCCCGAGCACCCGAGCGACCCCTACGCCTGCGTGACCGAGATCCTGGCCAGCCCGGCGTTCGTCCAGATCGTGGGGAACGCGCCGGTGTCGGTGCGCATCCCGGACACCGGCGACCCGCAGTGGCTGTGGAACGGCGGCGACTGGCTGAACCGGCTGGTGTCGCCCGCCCACTGGCCGGGGTTCCTCGTCACGTTCTTCGCGCTGATGTTCGGCGCGCCGTTCTGGTGGGACATCCTGCGCCGCCTCACCGGGATCAAGCTCCGGCAGCCGGACCCCACCCCCTGATCCGTCCGGGGCGAGCCTCCGCCGGGTTACGCACGCTGAGTCACCAAAATCAATGACATCTCAGCATCGATCGGGACTGGCGGTGAATGCGAAACCCGGGGGAGGGCTTGATCTGTATAGCACCCGTTCCGGGTGGAACCCCCAGGTCGGCCGGGTAGGAGTGACGTATCTCATTCCTCGGTCGTATTGGGGGGACCATGGGCCGTTTCGCGGGTCGTCATATCGGGGCACTGTCACTCGGCGTGCTCGCCCTGGCCGGATGCGGCGGCGGTGACGGCAAGGTCGTGGCGCAGCCGGCCGCGGGCGGCAAGCCGGCCAAGCCGGTCTCGGCCCAGGAGGCGCGCAGGACCGCCGCCGCCACGGCCGCCAAGGTGAAGGCCAACGAACTCGGCCAGATCCCGGTGCTGATGTACCACCGCATCGTCGCCAAGCCCGCCGGCGGGGACGACCGCACCCCGGCGCAGTTCCGCACCGAGCTGGAGCGGCTGGCCAAGGAGGGATACGTCCCCATCACCGCCCGCGAGTACACCACGGGACGGATCGCCATCCCCGCCGGGCGGCACCCGGTGGTGCTGACCTTCGACGACTCCTCGCCGTCCCAGCTCACTCTGGACGGCTCGGGGCAGC
Source organism: Sphaerisporangium aureirubrum (assembly GCF_042658925.1). Taxonomy (NCBI): domain Bacteria; kingdom Bacillati; phylum Actinomycetota; class Actinomycetes; order Streptosporangiales; family Streptosporangiaceae; genus Sphaerisporangium; species Sphaerisporangium aureirubrum. The sequence goes on along the minus strand of NZ_JBHSRF010000062.1, from coordinate 28,760 downwards.
CCATGCCGGACACCGCTGTCGGCATCCTGATGGACGTGGCCCGCAAGAACCCCGGCTTCCGTCCGGTCGGGACGTTCTATGTGATCAAGGACATGTTCGGCACCTTCGGCCAGGAGGCCCAGGCGCAGGTGCTCGGCTGGCTCAAGGACAACGGCTTCGACATCGGCAACCACACCCGCGACCACCTCAACCTGCGGGGCCGTTCCAAGGAGCAGGTCACCGACCAGATCGTGGCCGGGCACAAGCTGATCACCGCGCTGATCAAGGACGCGCCCGCCACCCTGGCCCTGCCGTACGGCAACCAGCCGAACACCAAGCAGTGGGCCATGCGCGGCGACGGCGGCGGCGTCCACTACGCGTACACCGGGGTCTTCCTGGCGGGCTACACCCCCGCCGCGTCCCCGTTCAGCAAGGACTTCGACCCGCTCGGCATCCCGAGGATCCGCGCCATGGACAAGGTGGGCGACTGCGCCCGCTTCTGCTCCACGGCCTGGCTGGACTGGCTGAAGGCCCACCCGGAGGACCGCTTCACCTCCGACGGCGACGTCCGCACCGTGGCCTTCCCGAAGTTCAAGAACCCCTACGTGGCCAAACACTTCACCAAGTACACGCTGCCGTACTGACCTAGTGAAGTCCGAGCCCCATCAGCACGAAAAGGCCGACGAAGTGCCCGAGCACCACGAACACGATGAGAAAGATGAACACGAACTTCGCCGGCCCGTGCTCAAAGTGCTTCCCCTCCTCCAACGGCGGCAACAACGCCCGCCGCTCGGCCAGCCGCTCCTCGATCGGCTTCCGCCCGAACACCACGCCACACCCTTCCTGATCTCCGGCTCCGCCCCCGCGGGCACACCTGAGGGCCTGTCCCATCGTAGGCGACAGGCCCCCCGCCCCCTCAGGCAGCACCGGCCGCTCCCGGGTCAGGCGCGGTGCACCGGGCCGGTTCAGGGCGGCGGTCTTCAGGTGACCGAGTGGGTGATGACGGCGGTGTAGGTGCCGACGACGACGTCGTCGGGCAGGGTCACGGTGATTGTCGGGTTCCAGGTGGCGGAGTTGTCGCCTGTGCCTTCGGAGACGGAGAAGGCGGTGCGGGGGGAGCCCAGGTCGCCGGTCGTTCCTGGGGTGAACTCCGCCTCGCCGGCGGTGCTGGTCGCCGAGCCCGGGGAGTAGCCGACGGACTCGTTCGCGATGGTCTCGGGGGTGGCGCCGCCGGTGGTGAAGTCGGTGCAGCTGACGGTGGCGGTCCATTCGGTGCTCGGGTCACCGCGGGCGTCGGTCACCGTGACCTCGCCGAGCAGGCCCGACACGCCGGCGGTGCCGGCCTCGGCGGAACCCAGGTCCGCCATGCCGGGCACGCTGATGGACAGGACGCCGGCCGGCCGTGTGATCGTGTCGGTGTCCAGGGTGACGGCGCCGTTGCGGGCCAGGGTGCGACCGTCCACGCTCACGCCGGTGGTCACGGTGATCGAGGTCAGCGCGAGGATGTTCCCGGCGAAGTCCGAGCCGGTTCCGAGCGTGGCCGAGCTGCCGACCTGCCGACCTGCCAGAAGACGTTGTCGGCCTGGGCGCCGCCGGTGAGCGTCACGGTGCTGGCGGACGCGGTGGTGAGCGTGGAGGCGGTCTGGAAGATGAAGACGGCGTCCGGGTCTCCCTGCGCGTCGAGGGTCAGCTCGCCGGTGATCTGGAAGGTGCCCGCGGCGGAGGCGTAGAGACCGGGGTTCACGGTGGTCCCGCCGAGCTGGGTGGGCACGGTGGTGGCGGGAGCCCGGCCGGCGGCGTCGACGTAGGCGGCCGTCAGGTCGGCCTTGGCCGTCTCAGCGGCGGCGTCGGCCGTGTGGACCGTCCCGGACACGGTACCGGGCGGGAAACCCGTCACCGACGTGCCTGGGCTCAGCCCGACGTCGCCGGTGACGACGGTGGCACCGGTGCTGGTGATCGTGCTGCCGGCCAGAACCGCGTAGTCGGCGGCCGTGCCGAGCTCCACCGGCGCCTGCGGGGCGGCGGCACTGGACGGCGCCACGAGGAGCACGATCGTGAGGAGGACGAGCGCGAAGCCCGCCGCAGGCCTGGTGGCCCCGGCACGTCGCAGCACAGCCGACACGAGTCTCCTCGAACATTCTTCACCTATAGGTGGAGTATCGGCGGGAGGAGATCTGACTGACCACGGAATTGTCTGACAGCGGTTCCATGACCAGACAGTGATCAGGTTTATAGCAGTCGACCGGGCCGGCACGGGGGCGACATGCCGTAGTGGGCGGCATTCGGCGTCGGACATACACCGGATATTCGGTGAAAGGCCGCTAGAACCCCGACGGAGTAGGGGTTCACCGCGTGGCACATGGGTGCCCGACTTCTTGATCGGCACTTGATAGAGCGTGGTCTGAGATCGGCGTCGTGCGGTGTTAGCGTGCTGATGTCCTTGATCCAAATGGGTCATAGCCAGAGATGTCGATATCTACGATTTGTTCAAGGGGGGATCCGGGGCATGAACAGGAAATTCGGCACCAGCTTGGTGGGGCTGGTGGCAGCGGTCGCGCTCGGGGCGGGAGCGTTGACCTTGACGCCCGCCCAGGCGGAGACGTGTCCGGCGGAAACGGCGTGTAGCACCACGGTCACATTCGACGTGACCGCGGGTGCGCTGGAGATCACCGTGCCCGACACGGTCGACCTCGCCAACGACGCGGCGCCGGGAGGGAACGCCTACGGTCAGGTGGGGCCGGTCACCGTGGACGACGAGCGCGCGTCGGCCACTCCCGCCTGGACGGTGACCGTCGACATGACCGGGACGGCGGGCTTCACGACCGCCGGGGGCGACGACCCGGGCGAGTCCGTCCCCGAGACCAGCGTGTTCTACTTCTCCGGCAACGCCACGGCGACGACCGGCGACGGAACCTTCACCGCCGGTCAGGCGGGTACCTTCACCACGCCACCCACCACCCCGCAGGGCGTGACGCTGGACGCGCCGCGCATCGCGTACAGCCATACGGGCGGCACCGGCAGCAACTCCGCGACCTGGAACCCGTTCCTCACGGTGGCGCTGGCTCTCAGCAACGTGGCGGGCCAGTACACCGGCGTGATCACCCACACAGTGGCGTAACCACGTGACACCGCGTTCAAGGTTGCACACTTCGATAGGGGTGCTCTGCCTTCTGGTGAATGCGGCCTTGGGCGCTCCGGCGCTCGCGGACGGTGGCTCGGGGATGTCGCACCCGAGCTACCTGAAGCCGGACGGCAGCATCGGCATCAGGCTGCTCGAAGCGTCAGTCAACCGCCGGACCGACCCCAGGGCCTGGCTCTACATCGTGGACCACATCAACCCCGGCACCAGAGTCGCCCGGCGCTTCGAGATAAGGAACACCTCCAGCGCACCCCAGCGCGTCAAGGTTTATCCAGGTGCGGCGGAGATCCGCCGCCACACGTTCGTGGCGACGCCGGATCGGAACGCCAACGAGCTGAGTTCGTGGATATCCGTCGACCGCTCCGAAATGCTCGTCCCGCCGAACAGCCGCATTCAGCTCAAGGCGATGATCAATATTCCGGAATCCGCGACCAAAGGAGAGCGGTACGGCGCCATCTGGGCCGAGGTGGCCTCCCCCGAACTCGGGCCGGGTTCCGGCGGAAACGTCCAGATGATCAATCGGGTGGGGATCAGGGTCTATCTCGACGTCGGGCCGGGGGGTGACCCGCCCTCGGACTTCCGTATCGAGCAGCTGACGCCCGGCCGCACCGAGGCCGGAATGCCGGTGGTGAAGGCGGCGGTCAAGAACACGGGTGAACGTGCTCTCGACCTGATCGGCCGGCTATGGCTGTCCGACGGGCCGGGAGGCCTCAACGCCGGGCCGTTCCCCGCGCGGGTGGGCACGACGATCGAACCCGGCGGAAGCGCGCCCGTCATGGTCATGCTCGACGAACGATTGCCCGACGGCCCATGGCGGGTCAGGCTCGCGCTGGAAAGCGGCCGGATCAAGCACGAGGTCACCGGCACGCTGACCTTCCCGCGAAAATCCGCCGCCTGGGGCCTGCCGGCCATCCTGGATTCCTTCAACCCATGGATCCTCGGCGCCATCGGCCTGCTCGTCATCCTCGCCGCCGCACTCTTCCTGCTCGCCCGCGGAACGCGCCGCCGCGTCCCCTGGCGATCGGACACCGGCGGCGACCTCGAACGCACCGGAGGCTCCTGACCCCGCCACGGGATGAACACACGCGAAAGGCCATCGACCACGCCCTCGACGGAGAGCGGCCCGATGGCCTTTCCGAACGCCGGCCCCCTGGACGGCCCCTGAGCCGAGGCGTACGCCCAGGCCCCGGGTCACCGTCCCATGCGGGTCACACGTCGTAGTACAGCTCGAACTCGTGCGGGTGCGGGCGGAGGCGGATCGGGTCGATCTCGTTCTCGCGCTTGTAGCTGACCCAGGTCTCGATCAGGTCGGGGGTGAAGACGCCGCCTTCGAGGAGGAACTCGTGGTCGGCCTCGAGGGCCGCGAGGACCTCGGGGAGGGAGCCGGGGACCTGCGGGACCTGGCCTGCCTCCTCGGGAGGAAGCTCGTAGAGGTCCTTGTCGACCGGCTGCGGCGGCTCGATCTTGTTGCGGATGCCGTCGAGGCCCGCCATGAGCTGGGCGGCGAACGCGAAGTACGGGTTGCACGACGGGTCGGGCACCCGGAACTCGATGCGCTTGGCCTTGGGGTTGGAACCGGTGAGCGGGATACGGATGCAGGCGGAGCGGTTGCGCTGGGAGTAGACCAGGTTGACCGGGGCCTCGTAGCCGGGGACCAGGCGGTGGTAGGAGTTCACCGTCGGGTTGGTGAAGGCGAGGAGCGCCGGCGCGTGCCTGAGCAGGCCGCCGATGTAGTAGCGCGCCATGTCCGACAGACCAGCGTAGCCGACCTCGTCGTAGAACAGCGGCTCGCCGTCCTTCCACAATGACTGGTGGCAGTGCATTCCCGAGCCGTTGTCACCGAAGATCGGCTTGGGCATGAAGGTGACCGTACGGCCGGCCCGCACCGCGGTGTTCTTGATGATGTACTTGTACAGCATCAGGTTGTCGGCGGTCTTGAGCAGCGTGCCGAACCGGAAGTCGATCTCGGCCTGGCCGGCCGTGCCGACCTCGTGGTGCTGCATCTCGGTCTCGATGCCGGCGTCGATCAGGCGGCGCACCATCTCAGACCGCAGGTCGGTGAAGTGGTCCATCGGCGGGACCGGGAAGTAGCCGCCCTTGTAGCGCGGCTTGTACCCGAGGTTGCCGCCCTCCTGTGCCTTGCCGGTGTTCCAGGCGCCCTCGATCGAGTCGATGTGGTAGTAGCTCTCGTGCTGGCTGGAGGAGAACCGCACGTCGTCGAAGATGTAGAACTCGGCCTCGGGGCCGAAGAAGACCGTGTCAGCGATCCCGGTGCCCTTGAGGTATTCCTCAGCCTTGCGGGCGACGTTGCGCGGGTCGCGGCTGTACGCCTCGCCCGTCAGCGGGTCGTGAACGAAGAAGTTGATGATGAGGGTCTTGTGATCGCGGAACGGATCCAGCACGGCCGTCGACGGATCGGGCAGCAGCAGCATGTCCGACTCGTGAATGGCCTGGAAACCACGGATCGACGAGCCGTCGAACATCAGACCGTCGGTGAATACGCTGGCGCCGAAGTTCTCCGTGGGAAAGGTGAAGTGGTGCGTCGTGCCCGGCAGGTCGGTAAACCTGACGTCGACGAACTGCACCCCTTCGTCCCTGATGAACTTCAGGACGTCGTCGGCGGAGCTGAACATCCAACCTCCCAGGGGCACGAACTTGCAGACTTGAAACTAGGCCTGTGCCGTTTCGGCCCCATGTCTCGTTTGTTTCGCACGCGTTAACCAGACGGGGGGAGGGTTACAGGGCGGACCGACTCGCCTGAAAGGTATCTTACCTGCATGAACAGGCAGCCGCGATGGACCCAGACCTGGCTCGGCGGCGTCCGGGCGGCCGGCGCCGATCTGGGCCGGCCGGGTGAACGCCTCGGCCTCCCCGCATCGGGGCCCGGCTCGGTGTCGGGCTTCGGCCGCCGCATCGGCGCCGTCCTGGTCGACTGGATCGTCTGCACCTGGGCCATCGGCCGCGGCATCCTCGGCGTCGACCCCGCCCGCTCCGCCTGGGTCGGCCTCCTGGTCTTCGCCCTGGAGTACCTCCTGCTCGCCGGGACCACGGGCATGACCCTCGGCATGCTCCTGTTCCGCATCAAGATCACCACGGTGGACGGCAAGCGCGCGCCCTTCCCGGTGATCGTCCTGCGGACCCTCCTGCTCTGCCTCGCCGTCCCCGCCCTCATCTGGGACCGCGACAACCGCGGCCTCCACGACCGCGCGTCCCGCACCGTCGTCGTCCACTCGTAGGCGCCCTCGGCCGCGCCGTCTCTCACCTGCGAAAACGAGCTTCTGGTCAACTGATCGTGGACATATGCAGGTAAATGCCTGCATAATCGGCGGGTGAGCCTCGAAGCGAGAGCGATGGACGCGGTCTTCAAAGCGCTGGCCGACCCCACCCGACGACTCCTGCTCGACCGTCTGCGCGAGCACAACGGCCAGACGCTGCGCGAGCTGTGCGAACGCCTGGACATGGCACGCCAGTCGGCGACACAGCACCTCGACATCCTCGAGCGGGCCAACCTCGTCACCGCCGTCCGGCGCGGACGGGAGCGGTTCCACTACCTCAACCCGGCGCCGATCCACGAGATCGAGGAGCGCTGGATCTCGGGCTTCGACAGGCCCCGGCTGCGCGCGCTCAGCGCGATCAAGAACCAGGCAGAGGAGTACGCCATGACCGACGGACCCACGTCCGTGCCCACCTATGTCTATGTCACCTACATCCACGCGACCGCGGAGCAGGTGTGGAAAGCCCTGACCGACGCGGACCTCACGGCGCGCTACTGGGGACACGCCAACGTCTCGGACTGGCAGCCGGGCTCGCCCTGGGAGCACCGGCGCGTCGACGGATCAGGCGTCGTCGACGTCGCCGGCCGGGTGGTCGAGACCGAGCCCCCGACGCGCCTGGTCATCACCTTCGACGACGCCCCGGCCACCGAGCCGCCGAGGGAACCGTCGGTGGTCACCTTCCTCGTCGAGCCGCACCAGGACATCGTCCGCCTCACCGTGACCCACGAGAAACTCGCCAACCTGGAGATGCTCGGCGGGATCTCGCAGGGGTGGCCGGCCGTGCTGGCGAACCTCAAGTCGCTGCTCGAGACCGGCGAGGTCCTCCCGCAGGCACCGTGGGAGATGTCCCGCACGCATGCCTGAGACTCCGTACGACCCCGAAAGGGTGACGACATGATGGACACCGCCCCGCTCCGGGACGCCTACCGCGCGCTGCTGGACGCGGCCGCCACGGTGGCCGGATCACGCGGCACGACCCGCGTCCCGCCGCCGGGCGAGTGGGACGCCGACCAGATCCTGGCGCACGTCTCCATCGTCAACGCCGTCACCGCCGCCGCCGCGTCCCGCGTCGCCTCGGGTGTGAACACCACATACGACAACCGCATCGCGCTCGACACCTGGACCATCGGACGGGTCATCGCGCTCGCCGGCGGCAACGCGGGGCTCCGGGACCGCATCCGCCTCCAGGCAGACGCCCTGTGCGCGCTCGGCGGCCCGGCGCTGAGCGACGCCGAGCTGGACACACCGGTGCCCACCCTGCTCCTGTCCAACGGCGAGGTCCTGGTCGATCAGCCCGTGCCGCTGCGGGACCTCATCACGGGCCTCGCGGAAGTGGAACTGCCGGGCCACACGGAACAGCTCCTGGCCCTGTTGCCGGACGGACCCTAGGCGGCCGGGGGCCTGTCGCAGGTGAAGATGGCGGTCCCCGGGAGGCGACGGCCCCGCAGAGGGCTCCAGCCGCCCCAGGCGCGGGTGTGCGCGGGGGGCCACTCGGGCTCGGTGAGGGCGGCCGGCGTCAGGCCGGAGGACACGATCGCCGCGACCCAGTCGCCCAGCGTGCGGTGGTGCTCGACGTAGGTGGGCGTGCCGTCCGCGTCCACCTCGACGTACGGGGCGCGGTCGAAGTAGGAGCGGTCGGCGGTGAGCCCCCGCTCGCCGGGGTCGTCGGGGAAGGCCCAGCGGATCGGGTGGCTGACGGAGAAGACGAAGCGGCCCCCCGGGCGCAGCACCCGCCGGACCTCGGCGAGCACGGCCCGGGCGTCCGAGACGAAGGGCAGGGCGCCGAAGGCCGAGCAGGCCAGGTCGAAGGAGGCGTCCGCGAAGGGGATGGCGCCCGCGTCGGCCTGGACGGCGGGCACGCCGGTGCCGAGATCGCCGTCGATGCGGCGGGAGTGCTGGAGCTGGCGGAAGGAGAGGTCGAACGCGGCCACCTCGGCGCCCTGGCCCGCCAGCCACCGGGCGCACTGCCCCGCCCCGCAGCCGACCTCCAGGATCCGCCGGCCGCGCACGTCGCCGAGCAGCCGCGCGTCGGCCTCGTCCAGGCCCTCCGGGCACCAGACGAAGCCCGCGTCGCGCAGGAAGGAGCCGTGCTCGGCCTGGTAGTCGTCGGCCGCCGCGTCCCACCAGCCGCGGTTGGCCCGCACGGTAGGTCCGCCGGGCACCTCGTGGCGGGTGGGGTGGGACATCAGCGCATCTTGCCGCCGCGGGGCATGCGGGCGCCCTTCGGCATCGGGCCCTTGGGCATGGGGACGGTCTGCGGGAGGGCGCGGAGCCGGTAGTTGATCTCCGAGACGGCCTGCTTCTTGATCATGCGGGGGAGCTTCATCAGGTGGCGCTGCAGTTTCTTCAGCGGCACCTGCCCCTCGCCGTCACCGCACTGCACGTCGTACACCGGGACGTCGATCGCCACCCGCTGCACCCGCTTCTTCTCGGCCACCAGCATCCGCTGCACCCGCGACGTCGGCCCCTCGGAGACCAGCACGATGCCCGGGAAGCCCACCACCCGGTGCACCACGTCCTGGTCCCGGGTCACCGCCACCGCCGGAGTCACCTGCCAGTTGCCGCGCATCCCCTGGAGCACCGCGGCGGCCGCGCCCGGCTGCCCCTCCAGCATGGAGTACTGCGCACGCTGGGCGAGCTGCGAGAACACCACCAGCCCCACGGTGATGGCGACCATGACCCCAAGAAGGATCAGCTGCCACACGTACCCGGTAACGAGCCCGAGCACGACAAAAAGGGCCACCGTCCCGACCGCCGAAGCGAAAACGATCGGCATCCCCTTGGGATTGGCCTTCTGGACGATCTGCGCGACCATCCGGAGCTGCTTGATGCGCCCAGGACGCTCGGAATCTGCGGGCTTGTTCGCCATGGGTAAAGGATACAAATCCCCAGCCAACGAAAAGACCGCCCGCCCACCCCCGACCCTCCCAACTTGCCCGATTCCTCCCCCACCGCCCCGGCGCAGAGGGTCCCCTGGGGACGGCGGGGGTGGACGGTGCGCGGGTGAGGGTGTTGCGCGGGTGGGGATGTTACGCGGGTGGCGATACGGAGCGGTGATACAGGTCGCGTGTCGCGGCAGGTGGGTGGGCTGTGGGTGGGGTGTGGTGCCGCTGCTTGTGCGCGGTCGGTGGGTCGCGCGGGGTTGGGTGGGCGGTGCTGGCCGAGCTCGGGACACGACAAGGGGTGGGCCAATACCACGCCGACCCGGTTAGGGGTCCTTCCGAGTTTTCCGGCCAAGATCACGTCCGTCCCTGGCCGGTCACCCGCGTGGAACCGTCCGAGTGGAAAACACGTGGACGCGGGGCTGGCCGCCATACGGCGGCGCCGGATTCGCCGAACACCGTCTCGCCGTCGCGGCGCCGGTTTGAGCGGGGGCGCTGGGCGGAGCAGAGGCGCGGCGCGGGAGTGCGGTGCGGCGGGGGGTGCTTGGGGGCGGAGGGGAGGCGGGGTTAGGGGGTGGTTTGGCGGGCTTCTGTGGCTTGTTTGTAGAGGCGGCCGGCTCTGTAGGAGGAGCGGACCAGGGGGCCGGACATCACGCCGGTGAAGCCGATGGATTCGGCTTCTGATTGGAAGGCTACGAACTCTTCTGGCTTTACCCAGCGGGATACCGGGTGGTGGCGGGGGGTGGGGCGGAGGTACTGGGTGATGGTGAGGAGGTCGCAGCCGGCTTCGTGGAGGTCGTGCATGGCCTGGACGATCTCTTCGGGCTCTTCGCCCATGCCGAGGATCAGGTTGGACTTGGTGACCAGGCCTGCCTCGTGGGCCATCGTGAGGACGGCCAGGGAGCGGTCGTAGCGGAACGCGGGACGGATGCTCTTGAAGATGCGGGGGACCGTCTCGATGTTGTGGGCGAAGACCTCGGGGCGGCTGGAGAAGACCTCTTCCAGCTGGTCGCGCTTGCCGTTGAAGTCGGGCACCAGCAGCTCTACGCCGCAGCCGGGGACGTCGGCGTGGATGCGCCGGGCGGTCTCGGCGTACAGCCACGCGCCGCCGTCGGGCAGGTCGTCGCGGGCCACGCCGGTGACGGTGGCGTACCGCAGGCCCATCTGGCGGACGGACTCGGCGACCCGCCGCGGCTCGTCGGTGTCGTACTCGGCGGGCTTGCCGGTGTCGATCTGGCAGAAGTCGCAGCGCCGCGTGCACTGGTCGCCGCCGATGAGGAAGGTCGCCTCGCGGTCCTCCCAGCATTCGGAGATGTTGGGACAGCCGGCCTCCTGGCACACCGTGTGCAGGCCCTGGTCCTTGACGAGAGATCTGATCTCGTTGAAGGTGGGCCCGTTGTGCAGCCGGGTCTTGATCCACGGAGGCTTGCGCTCTATAGGGGTCTGGCTGTTGCGCACCTCCAGGCGGAGGAGCTTTCGGCCTTCAGGAGCAACGGTCACGCCGTCAAGCTTACGTCCGCGCGATCGGCGCGCAGGACCCCGGTCCGGGGCTTGCGGGGCACGGGGCCGGAGCGGCCCGGAGGGCGGCGCCGAACCGCAGGTCAGAGCTGTTCGGGGGGTAGCGCAGCCCCAGAGCGAAGCCATCCGAAGAGGACGCGAAGCCCCAAAAAGAAGCGGTCCGGAAGAGGACGCCAAGCCCCATCCGGAGTGGTCCCGAAGGGGACGCGAAGCCCCGAGAGCGATCCCGAAGGGACACGCAGCTCCGAGACCGGAGTGGTCCCGAAGGGGACGCCAGGCGCCGGGCCGGAGCCGGTGTGGGGCCCGAGGTCAGAGGCGTCCGGAGAGGAGGTCCTCCTCCTGGACGTCCACGCCCTCGGTGCCGAGGGCCTCGGCGAGGCGCTTCTCGGCGAACGGGAGCACCTCGTCCACGGTGATGCGCCGCCCGGTCTCGGCGGACAGCGACGTGACGCCCGCGTCGGCGATGCCGCACGGGATGATGCGGTTGAACCAGCTGGGGTCGTTGACGCAGTTGAGGGCGTACCCGTGCATGGTGACCCCGCGCGAGACGCGGATGCCGATGGCGCCGAGCTTGCGGTCGGGCAGCCCGTGCCGGGGGTCGCCCGCGACCCACACGCCGCTACGCCCCTCGACCCGCCCGGCCGTCACGCCGAAGTCGGCGCACAGCTTGATCAGGGACTCCTCCAGCAGCCGGACGTAGGCGATGACGTCCAGCGTGTCGGTGAGGCGCACGATGGGGTACCCGACGAGCTGCCCGGGACCGTGCCAGGTGATCTTGCCGCCGCGGTCGACGTCGATCACCGGGGTGCCGTCGGCCGGCCGCTCCTCGGGACGGGTGCGCTTGCCCGCCGTGTACACCGGGGCGTGCTCCAGCAGCAGGCACGTGTCGGGGATCTCGCCCGCCACGCGGCGGGCGTGCACCTCGCGCTGGAGCTGCCAGGCCGGTTCGTACGGAACGTCGACTCCGAGGCGGACCAGCGCGAGCCGCCCGATGCCGCTCGTGGTGCTGCTGTGGTTCCCGCGCTCGTTCACGGGGTCAGCCTAACGCGAGGTCAAGGGGTGAGCAGGCGAGGTTCCACCCGGAACTCCTTGACGCGCCCGTCGCCGTCGCGGTCGAGGCGGTAAGCGTACCCGGCGGGGTCGACGGTGACGGCCTGGATGAACTCCCGCCCCACGTAGTGCAGCGCCACGCCCTCGTCGGCGGCGTACCCCTCGGGCAGCTCGCCGGAGGCCACCGACTGCTGCAGCAGGGGGCGGCGCTGCGGCTCGGAGTTGTAGTGGACGCCGCAGGAGAACGGCAGCAGCGCGAGCCCTTCGGCCCACACCCGCAGGTCGGGCCCGAAGGAGTCGGTGTTGCCGCCGACGTGCCAGCACAGCGCGCCGGCGCTCTGCCCGGTGAGCACGACGCCCGAGTGCCAGGCCTCCTCGAACGCCTCGTCCAGCCCGTGCAGCCGCCACAGCGCCATGAGGTTGGCGACGCTGCCGCCGCTGACGTAGATCATGTCCTGGTCGAGGATCCACTCGCGCGCGTCGTCGACGTTGGGCATCGGGAAGACCGACAGGTGGCTGACCTCGGCGTCCCATGATCGGAACGCGCCGTACATCTTGAGCAGCCATGGGGAGTCGTCGCCGGTCGCCGTGGCGACCAGGCCGAGCTTCGGGCGGTCCTGGCCGGTGAGGTCGAGCGCGTACCGCAGCAGGCCGGACGCCTCGATCACCCCCTGGTGCTTGGTGGGGCGGAACGAGCCGCCGCCGATGGCGAGGATGTGGGACTGGCCGGATCGTTTCATGATCTCTCCTGGTGCCTCATCGTGGGCGAGAAGCCCCACTGTGGGTCACCGGGCCTCCCGTTTCCGGAACGGCACACTAGAGTATGGCGGCCAGTGCCTCGTCGATGAGGGGATGCCGGAACCGGTACCCCATCTCTAGCAGGCGGGTGGGCAGCACGCGCTGCCCGATGAGCACTCCCTCGTCCGCCAGGCCGTCCAGCGCGATCCGCAGCGCGACCGCGGGGACGGCGACCGGGAGGGTGGGACGGCCGAGCGCGCGGCCGAGCGCCTTGGTGAACTCGGCGTTGGTGACGGGGTTCGGCGCGGTCAGGTCGACCGGCCCCGCGGCGCCCGCGGCGGCGCCCGCCAGCAGGTGGTCCACCGCGCCGAGCCAGTCGGGCAGGGTGATCCACGAGGTGTACTGCCCGCCGGAGCCGAGCGGGGCGCCGAGGCCGAGCCGGAACAGCGGGAGCAGCCTGCCGAGGTAGCCGCCCTCGCCGGTGAGCACGTGGCCGGTGCGCAGCAGCACGACCCGCACCCCCGCCTCGGCGGCGGGCGCCGTCTCGGCCTCCCACGCCTGGGCCAGCGCCGCCAGCCACAGGCCCGGCGTGCCGGACCCGGACGGCGGCTCGGTGGACTCGTCGACCTCGCGGTCGCCGGTGTCGCCGTAGACGCCCATGGCCGAACTGGACAGCAGCACTCCCGGCGGGTGCTCCAGCCCCGCGACGGTGGTGGCGAGCAGGCGCGTGGAGTCGACCCGGCTGGACAGCAGCAGCCGGCGGTACTCGTCGTTCCAGCGGCGGTCGCCGATCCCGGCCCCCGCCAGGTTGACCACGGCCTCGGCGCCCTCCAGCGCCGCGGGGTCCAGCACCCCCGCGCGCGGGTCCCAGAACACCTCGTCCGGCCCCGCGGGCGGCCTGCGCACCAGCCTGACAACGGTACGGCCCTGGTCCCGCATGCTGCGGACCAGGGCCGTACCGAGAAGCCCGGACGAGCCGGTCACGACGACTGTCATGTCGATCACCCTACGCGGCGACTCCGGCGCGCAGGCGCCCGGCGGAGCGTGTCGTCCCGCCGCCGGGTCACCGGGAAGTCCCGGTGACCGGCTGACGGGGACTCCTGGCCGTGAGCCGGAAATCGCGGTGACCGGCTGACGGGGCTCCTGGCCATGAGCCAGAAGTCCCGGTGACCGGCTGACGGAGACGCCCGGCCGCCGACCCCGGAAGTCACGGTGACCGGGGCGCGGGGACGTCAGGCCACCGAGGTCGCCGGGACGTCCCGCATGGTCACCGGGCCGGTGCGCGCACCGGCCCGGGGGCGATCGGCCGTGCCGTCGTATCAGTCGAGGCCGAGCTGGCTCTCGAAGCGGCCGTCCTCCAGGCGGCGCTTGACCGTGGTGAGGAAGCGGGCGGCGTCGGCGCCGTCGACCAGGCGGTGGTCGTAGGTCAGGGCCAGGTAGACCATGGAGCGGACCGCGATGACCTCGCCCTCGGGGGTGTCGAGCACCACGGGACGCTTGACGACCGAGCCGGTGCCGAGGATCGCGACCTGCGGCTGGTTGATGATCGGCGTGTCGAACAGCGCGCCGCGGCTGCCGGTGTTGGTCAGCGTGAACGTGCCGCCGGACAGCTCGTCCGGGCTCACCTTGTTGGTGCGGGTGCGGTCGGCCAGGTCGGTGATCTTGCGGGCCAGCCCGGCGAGGTTGAGGTCGCCGGCGTCCTTGATGACCGCGGACGCGAGGCCGCGTTCGGCGTCGACCGCGAACGCCAGGTGCTCGTGGTCGAAGTAGGTGACCTCGTTGGACTCGCTGTTGATCACCGCGTTGAGCTTGGGGTGCTGCTTGAGCGCCTCGACGGTGGCCAGCGCGAAGAACGGCATGAAGGTGAGCTTCACGCCCTCGCGGCGCTGGAAGTCGCCCTTGACCCGGTCGCGCAGCCGCGCGATCTTGGTGACGTCGGCCTCGACGACCGTCGTGAGCTGCGCCGAGCTCTGCAGCGACTCCATCGTGCGCTTGGCGATGGTCTGCCGCATGCGCGACATCTTCTCGGTGCGCCCGCGCAGCGTGGTGTCCGCCTTGACCAGGTCGGGCGCCGGGGCGGACGCCTGCTGGGCGGGCGCCTGAGCGGCGGCCTGAGCGGGCTGGGGCTGGGCCTGAGCGGCCTGGGCGCGCTCGCGCTGCACCCGGGCGGCCTCCAGCACGTCCTGCTTGCGGATGCGCCCGCCGACACCGGTGCCGTTCAGGGCGTCGAGGTCGACGCCGTGCTCGCCGGCGAGCTTGCGCACCAGCGGCGTGACGTACGGGCTCTCGCCGGTGGACGGCGCGGCCGGGGCCTGCTGCTGGGCTTGCTGAGGCTGCGGGGCCTGCTGAGGCTCAGGCCGCGGCGGCTGCGGCGGCTGCTGGGGCTGCGGGGCGGGCTGCGGAGCCTGCTGCGGGGGGGCCTGCTGCGGGGGGGCCTGCTGCGGCGCGGGCGGCTGCGGGATCGAGGAGGCGGGCGCCTGCTGCGCCGCCTTGGGCTGCTCGGGCTCCGGCTCCGGCTCGGGCTCGGCCTGCGGCTCCGCCTGCGCGGGCGCGGCGGCACCGCCGCCCTCACCGTCGATGACGGCGAGCTCGGAACCGACCTCGACCGTCTCGTCCTCGGCGACCACGATCTTGGTGAGCACTCCGCTGGACGGCGAGGGGATCTCGGTGTCGACCTTGTCCGTGGAGACTTCGAGCAACGGCTCGTCGGTCTCGACGTGGTCCCCTTCCTTCTTCAGCCAGCGGGTCACGGTGCCCTCGGTCACGCTCTCGCCGAGCTGGGGCATGGTTACGGAAACCGGCATGATTCTTCTCTCGCGCTTCCTTTTGAGGGCTTCAGTTGTGAACGTGCAGCGGCTTGCCGGCCAGCGCGAGCATCGCCTCGCCGACGGCTTCGGACTGGGTCGGGTGTGCGTGGATGAGCTGGGCCACCTCGGAGGGCAGGGCCTCCCAGTTGTAGATCAGCTGACCCTCGGTGACCAGCTCGCCCATGCGCTTGCCCACCATGTGGACCCCCAGGACGGGGCCGTCCTTCTGGGCGACGATCTTGACGGCGCCCTGCGTGCCGATGATCTGGCTCTTGGGGTTGCCACCGAGGTCGTAGACGAGCTCGGTGATCTCGTGGCCGCGCTCCCTGGCGACGGCCGAGGTGATGCCCACCGAGGCCACCTCGGGGTCCGAGTAGGTGATGCGGGGCACGCCGTCGTAGTCGATCGGCATGGGGTTCAGGCCCGCGATGTGCTCGGCGACCAGGATGCCTTCGGCGAACCCGGCGTGCGCCAGCTGCAGCGTGGGGATCAGGTCGCCCACCGCGTACACGCCGGGCACGCTGGTCTGGCAGTACTGGTCGACCACGACGGTGCCGCGCTCGACGGTGACGCCCGCCTCCTCGTAGCCGAAGCCCGACAGCACGGCGCCGCGGCCGACGGCGACCAGCAGCAGCTCGGCGTCGAGGGTCTTGCCGCCCTCCAGGGTCACCACGACCCCGGTGTCGGTGGTCTTGACGCCCTCGAAGCGGGTGCCGAGCTCGTACTTGATGCCCCGGCGGCGGAACGCGCGCTCGAGCAGCTTGGAGCTGGACTCCTCCTCCAGGGGGAGCAGGTGGGGCAGCGCCTCGACGATGGTGACCTCGGCCCCGAAGGACTTCCAGACGGAGGCGAACTCGACCCCGATGACGCCCCCGCCGAGCACCACGACCGAGGACGGCACGCGGTCCAGCCGCAGCGCGTGGTCGCTGGTGATGACGCGCTCGCCGTCGATCTCCAGGCCGGGCAGCGACCTCGGCGCCGAGCCCGTGGCCAGCACGACGGCGCGGCCCTCGACCGCCTGGTCGCCCACCATGACGCGGTTCGGCCCGGCCAGCCGGCCCTCACCCTCGATGATCGTGACGTTCCTGCTCTTCAGCAGGCCCTGCACGCCCTTCCAGGCGCGGTTGACGATCTTGTCCTTGAAGGCGTGGACGGCGGGCATCTCGATGCCCTCGAAGCGCGCCTTGACCCCGACGGTCGCGGCCTCGCGCGTCTCGTCGGCCACCTCGGCGGCGTGCAGCAGCGCCTTGGTGGGAATGCACCCCCGGTGCAGGCACGTGCCGCCGATCTTGTCACGTTCGATCAGCGCGACGCTCTTGCCCAGCTCGGCCGCCCTCAGGGCACACGCGTAGCCTCCGCTACCGCCGCCCAGGACCACGATGTCGAAGGGGCCGCTGCCATCAGCCACTGGAAAGCTCCTTGTCGGATCGGTGGGCCCTCACGGCCGGGTCCTGCCCGTGGTCGCGCTCGCGACGCTCCCGGCCCGCCCAACAGCATCTTTTCACTTGTCCCGCGTACATGTGACGCCCTTGGACGCCGGTGGGCGCGGGGGCAGAGCCCTCCTGCCCCCGGCCCGCCGCGGTACGCGTCACGGGGACAGCGCTCGCGCGTCCCCGGCCCATCATGCCTCTCGGGCGGGCTGGTGGCGCTCGGCGAGGGCCACCAACGTGCGGGTGATCACCCCGGTGCCGCCCTTCGGGGTGTACCCGTGCGGCGCCTCCTTGTTGAACGCGGGACCCGCCATGTCGATGTGCGCCCAGCGCACTCCGTCCGGCACGAACTCGCGCAGGAAGATGCCCGCGGCGAGCATGCTGCCCGAGCGCTCGGGGTTGAGGTTGGCGATGTCGGCCACGGGGGAGTCCAGGCCCTTGCGCAGCTCCTCGGGCAGCGGCATGCCCCAGGCGGCCTCGCCCTGCGCGACGGCCGTCTCCACGACGTCGGTGCGCAGTTCCTCGTCGGAAGCCATGACGCCGCAGGTGCGCCAGCCGAGCGCGACGATCTGGGCGCCGGTGAGGGTGGCGACGTCCACGATGACGTCGGGGTCCTCCTCGGCGGCCCGCGCGATGCCGTCCACCAGGACCAGGCGGCCCTCGGCGTCGGTGTCGACCACCTCGACGGTCTTGCCGCTGTAGGTGGTGAGGACGTCGGAGGGGCGCTGGGCGGTGCCGCTCGGCATGTTCTCGGCGAGGCAGAGGTAGCCGGCGGCGTTGACCCGCAGGCCGAGCCTGGCGACGGCCAGCAGCGCGCCGAGCACCGCGCCCGCGCCGCCCATGTCGGACTTCATCCACGACATGGACGCGGACGGCTTGAGGGACAGGCCGCCGGAGTCGAAGGTGATGCCCTTACCGACGAACGCGACCCGTGCGGTGGCCTCGGGGTGGTCGTAGCCGAGCCGCACCAGGCGGGGCGGGTTGACCGAGCCCTGGCCGACGCCGACGATGCCGCCGAAGCCGCCCTTCTTGAGCGCGGCCTCGTCCAGGATGTCGACCGTCAGGCCGGCCTTGGTGCCGAGCTCCTCGGCGATCTCCGCGAACCTGGCGGGCGGCAGGTCGCACGGCGGGGTGTTGACCAGGTCGCGGACCAGCGACACCGAGTCGGCCAGCGTCACGGCGCGGTTCACCGCGTCCTCGCCGCCGGGGGCGGCGCTCAGCACGTTGATCTCGCCGACGGGGGCCCGCTCCTCGCCGGTGCGGTACCGGGTGAAGACGTAGGCGCCGAGAAGGCCGCCGAGCGCGACCGCCTCGACCTGCTCGGCCGTGGCGGCGGGCAGCGCCAGGGCGGCGCGGGAGGTCCCGGCCAGCGCCCGGGTGGCCGTGCCGGCGGCGCGGCGTAGCACCTCCAGGTCGTGCTCTCCGTCGTCCGGGGCGGGGCCTAGGCCCACGGCGACGATCACCGTCGCCGCTACGGCGCCGAAGGCCGGGAACTTGGCGGTCTCTCCCGGGTGGCCGGAGAAGCCGAGCGCACCGAGGGTGGCGCTCAGGCCGCCCGCGATCGCGTCGTCAAGGCTTTCCGCACCGGGGGCGGGGCGCGGACCGTCTTGGGAACTGTGGACGCCGATCACGAGGGCGTCGGATTCCACCGACCTCGGGTCAGGCGCGTTAAGTCGCACTGTCGTCACGTAGGCCGATGCTAGCCGTGCTTCCTCCGTACGCATAAACGAGGGTTCGTCCTACGAATTCCGGTCGCGCCGCACGTGGACGAGCCGGTCGCGCGGGCCGCAGTCAGATCAGCGCCGCGCAGACCACCAGGGCGACGGCCGTGGCGGTCTCGACGAGCGCCCCGAGCACGTCCCCGGTGACGCCGCCGAGCCGCCGTACGGCGTGCGCCTGGAGTGCCCAGGCGGCGCCCAGCCCGGCGGCCACCCCGGCCGCGTACGCCACGGGGAAGCCCGTCACCAGCCCGGTGATCAGCGCCACGACCAGGGCCGCGACCGTGATGATGATCGCGTCGCTGCGCCGCACCGTCCCGGCCACCATCGCACCGAGCCCCTCGGGCCGCGCCGCGGGCACTCCCACGGTGCAGGCCCACGTCACCGCCAGCCGCCCGGTGACGCACGCCACCGCCAGTGCCACCGCCCCGGCCTCGCTCGCCGCCGCGATCTGGGCGATCAGGGTGAACACCAGCGCCATCACCCCGAACGGCCCGATGTCCGACCGCTTCATGATCTCCAGCGCCTGCCCGGCGGGCTTGCCGCTCCCCAGCCCGTCGGCGAGGTCCGCCAGCCCGTCCAGGTGCAGTCCGCGGGTCAGCACGGCCAGCAGCCCCACCCCGAGCGCCGCCGCAAGCAGCCCGCCGGTCACCAGGCCCGCCACCGCCATGACGGCCGCCGCGGCGATCCCGAGCCCGAGCCCCACCAGCGGCGCCAGCGTCATCGCCCAGGACGTGGTGGCCCGGTCGGCCCGGGGCATCCCCACGGGCCAGATGGTCAGCGTGCTGGCCGCCAGACGCAGTCCTTCGGCGACCGGGCGGCCAGGGGGTGCGGAGGTCGACACGCCCCAAGTATCACGCTCCGGCGCCCCCGCCGCGCGGGCTCACCCGGTGAGGGCGATGGGCCGGCCCGCCACCACGAGGGTGCTCTCCTCGGACTCGGCGGCCAGGCGCTGGTTGAGGCGGCCGAGGGCGTCGCGGAACACCCGGCCGCTGGCGGTGGCGGGGACGACGCTGAGGCCCACCTCGTCGGTGACGGCCACCACCTGGGCGCGGGTCTGGCGCCAGGCGGCGACCAGGTCGTCGCAGCGGGCCGCGACGGCGTCCAGCGCGGTGGTGAAGCGGCCGGGTTTGCGGCCTCTCGGGCGGTCGTGGGCGGGGTCGCCCCAGGCGCCGCAGCCGTCGAAGACGGCGGTCAGCCAGGTGCCCATGCCGTCGATGAGCAGCGGGCCGGTCGCGGTCCTGAGCAGGGTGGCCAGCTCGGTGGTCTCGATGGTGGTCCAGTACGGGGGGCGGCGGCGCTGGTGGGCGCGGACGCGGGCCAGCCAGTCGGGGTCGCGGCGGCCGGTGGGGCCGGTGGCGACGTAGGTGACGTCCGGTTCGGCGATCAGCCGCAGCTCGGCCTCGGCGGACTTGCCCGACCGGGCGCCGCCGAGGATCAGGGTGCGCCGCGGCGGGGCCGGGCGGGGCGGCGGGAGGTGGCGGGTGTCGAGGATGGTGCCGTCGTCGACGGCGTGCGCCCCCCAGAAGGCCAGGCGCCGGGCCAGCTCGGCCTCCGAGGGCAGCCGGTGGTCCAGGTGGACGGCCACCACCTGGGTGCGCGCGGCGACCAGGCCGCGGCGCCGCAGGTCGCCGAGTCGCTGCGGCCGGTCGAGCAGGTCGATCAGCACCAGGTCGTAGGCGTCCTCCGCCCAGCTCGGCGACGGGTCGCCCCGGTCCTCCTCCTCGGGCGCGACGGCGTGCAGCACCCGCCCGCGGTCGGGCCCGCTGACCGCGTGGCCGTCCGGCGTGACGGTCATGCGGTAGCCCTTGGGCAGCGCGGCGGGGGCCGCCAGGGGCAGCCCGGCGGGCGGCGCGAGCCGCACCATGTCGTCGAGCACGATCGAGGTGGGCACGCGGTGGCCGGGGGAGAGCCGGGAGCAGGAGACACAGCCGCAGGCGGGCTCGGGCCAGCCGAACGGCCCCGCCGTCCCGGAGAGCAGGACCTTCACCGCGCCCCGGTCGCGCGTGGGGACACCGCCGTCACCGCGGGCGCACGGCGGGCACCGGGCGCGTGCGGCGGGGGAGCGGCCGCGCGGGCGGGCGCGGGCGGCGGAGCAGCGGTGGTGCGGGCGGGCGCGTGCGGCGGAGGAGCGGCCGTGCGGGCGGGGCGGGGGGACGCGGCGCGCGGGGGGGACGTGGAGGCCGTGGGGAGGGCGGGCACCCGTGCCGGGGCATGGTCAGGCGGCATGGGGTGGGCTCCTTGCGAGGTCGGAGGACGGGTCGGCGTGCTCCTGGCCGGTCCGCGCGCCCCCACGGCAAGATCTGCGGGACACTCCCAGGAGATAGGGTTCGCACAGCCTCGGGAGGGGACCGGCAAACCCCGCGAAAAGGAGCGTATGGCATGTCTTGGCGTTGGCGATATGAAAATGCTAATGGCGGCGAGGTCACCGAAGGACCGCTTCCGCGGGAGGTGTTTCCCAGTCAGGCGGACGCCGAGTCGTGGCTCGGGGAAAACTGGAAAGTGCTCCTCAATTCCGGTGTGGAGCAGGTGTCGCTGCTGGACGGCGACAAGCTCGAGTACAAGGGGATGTCCCTGCGTGTGGAGTGACGGCGGGGCCCTCCGTGCCCGCTGAGACGCGTGTGACGCGAATTACGAAGGGCCCCGTGACCGAATGACCTTACGGTCCCGCCTTTACCCCGGATAAGGACATTTACCGGCTATGGCCGGGGATTGGGACTATCGGTCCTGGACGGGTCGCGCTCGATCACCGAGCCGAGAACCTCGTCGATTCTGGCCATCACATCGGCGTCCAGCTTCACCCCGGCCGCCTTGACGTTGTCGCGCACCTGCTCGGGCTTGGAGGCCCCGATGATGGCGCTCGACACGTTGGGGTTCTGCAGGACCCAGGCCACCGCGAGCTGGGCCATGCTCAGCCCGAGGTCGGCGGCGATCGGCGTGAGGCCGCCGACGGCCGACAGCACGTCGTCGCGCATGAAGCGGTCGATCATGTTGGCGCCGGTGGGGTCGGTGGCGCGCGAGCCGGGGGGAGGCGCCTGGCCGGGCTGGTACTTGCCGGTGAGCACGCCCTGCGCGATGGGGGACCAGACGATCTGCCCGACCCCTTCCTTCTCGCACAGCGGCACGATGTCGCCCTCGATGACCCGCCACAGCATGGAGTACTGCGGCTGGTTGGACACCAGCCGGTCGAACCCCATCTGGTCGGCGATGCGCAGCGCCTCGGCGATCTGTGAGGCCTTCCACTCCGAGACGCCGATGTAGAGGACCTTGCCCTGCCGGACGAGGTCGTCGAACGTCTTGAGCGTCTCCTCCAGCGGCGTCTGGTAGTCGAAGCGGTGCGCCTGGTAGAGGTCCACGTAGTCGGTGCGCAGGCGGCGCAGCGAGCCGTGGATCGACTCGGTGATGTGCTTGCGGGACAGGCCGCGGTCGTTCACGCCGGGCCCGGTCGGCCAGTAGACCTTCGTGAAGATCTCCAGCGACTCCCGCCGCTGCCCCTCGAGAGCCCGGCCGAGCACCTCCTCGGCCTTGGTGCCGGCGTACACGTCGGCGGTGTCGAACGTCGTGATCCCCTCGTCGAGCGCCGCGGCGACGCACGCCTTGGCGGCGTCCTCTTCGACCTGGGAACCGTGAGTGATCCAATTGCCGTAGCTGATCTCACTGACCTTGAGACCGCTGCGGCCAAGATGGCGGAATTCCATGCAGAAGACCATAAACCTCCGCCTCGCGGCGGCCCTACCCCGGGGAGGGCACGGGCGACCCCGGCGAGGCCGCACGACGGGCCGCGCCGGGACGGCCGGTCATCTCTTGGGCGGGACCGGCTTGCCGCCGGGCAGCACCGCGGGCGGCGGGAAGCGCAGGCGCCGGATCTGCAGCGCCCGCATGGCCGCGTAGAAGCCGACGCCCTTGAGGCTCTCGTCCGGCATCTTCGCCGCCACCTCCTTGCGCACCCGCTGCGACACCCAGATGGAGCTGACGACCACCACGAGGATCATCAACGGCCACAGGAAGGTGATGGCGTAGGAGTACAGCACGATGCCGGTCTGGCCGCCGAACATCGGGACGGTCCAGAGCACCAGCAGCAGGACCAGCGAGATCGGGAGGAAGTACTGGCTGATCGTGCGGCGGGAGTCCACCCATTCGCGGGCGAACCTGCGCGCGGGGCCGCGGTCGCGGGCGGGGAGATAGCGCTCCTCGCCGCGCATCATGCCCTCGCGGGCACGCGACCGCTCGGACGCCTGACGCTCGCGCAGCTGCTTGTAGGCCTCTTTGCGGTTGGTCGGCGCGGTCACCGGCGACCGGCGGCGGCCTTCGGCGTCTTTGCGCTTGGGGGTGGGCCGCCCCTTGCCGGCGGTCTTGGCCGATGCTTCTGCGGACGCGACAGGGGAGTCGTCCGCGGGGGCCTCATTACGACGTCGGAACACGACGTCAGCCTACCGGCGGTGCAACTTAATGACGCCCTCGTGCGTTATGCGTAGGGTGGACGTAGGCGACTTTGCCGCGATAATCGGGGGCCGGGCATGAGTGGGCAGCCTATGGAGTCGCGCGTCGGCGCGAGGGAGCATGGATGCCTGCGCAGCGAGCATACGGCCGGCGAGCGTCGCTGCGTGCGGGAACATAGGCATAGCACTACCTAAGAAGGGGACGGCCAACGCGCATGAGCGTGATGAAGAGACTTTCGATGATCTTCAGGTCCAAGGCCAACAAAGCCTTGGACAAGATGGAGGATCCGCGCGAGACCCTCGACTATTCCTATCAGCGGCAGCTTGAGCTCCTGCAGAAGGTCCGACGGGGTGTGGCCGACGTCGCCACCTCGCGAAAGCGGGTGGAGCTGCAGATCAACCAGATCCAGCAGCAGTCCAAGAAGCTTGAGGACCAGGGCCGCAAGGCCCTCGGCGTGGGTCGCGAGGACCTCGCCCGCGAGGCGCTGAGCCGCCGCTCCGGCCTGCAGAACCAGATCGCCGAGCTGCAGGTGCAGCACAACAACCTGCAGGGCGAGGAGGAGAAGCTCACCCTCGCCAGCCAGCGGCTCCAGGCCAAGGTCGACTCCTTCCGCCACCGCAAGGAGACCATCAAGGCCACCTACACCGCGGCCGAGGCGCAGACCCGCATCAACGAGGCATTCTCCGGCATCTCCGAAGAGATGGGCGACGTGGGTCTCGCGATCCAGCGCGCCGAGGACAAGACGGCGCAGATGCAGGCCCGCGCGGGCGCCATCGACGAGCTGCTCGCCAGCGGCGCGCTCGACGACTTCAGCGGTCAGCGCGGCGACGACATCCAGGCCGAGCTGGACCGCATGGGCGGTGGCAGCGACGTCGAGCTGGAGCTCGCCCGCATGAAGGCCGAGCTCGGCCAGGGTTCCGCCCCGCGCGACGCCATCGAGGCCGGCCAGCCCGCGCCGCAGCACGCCCCCCAGCCGCAGTACCCGCCGCAGCAGCAGCAGCCGCAGGGCGGGCCCACGCAGCAGTACCCGCGTCAGGGGGAGGGCCTGTGATCATCCGCATCATGGGAGAGGGACAGGTCCAGATCGGCGAGGGCGACATCGACGTCCTCAACCTCCTGGACGGCGAGCTCGAGGCGGCCATCGAGACCGACGACGAGACGCAGTTCCGCTCCAAACTGCACGCACTGCTCGACAAGGTGCGCCAGATCGGCAAGCCGCTCCCGGACGACGCGCTGGAGCCGTCCGAGCTGATTTTGCCGCCCGCTGACGCATCGATCGATGAAGTAAGGGACATGCTCGGCGATTCCGGCCTCATTCCGGGTTAGCTTGGACATATGACGCAAACCCGGTTCGCCCCCGACCGGGGTCTGACTGTCCGCATGGTCCTGACCATGTTCCTGCTGGGACTGCTCTACGTCGTGTTCGTAGGCGTCCTGGTCGCCCTTGGCGTGCAAGCGATCGTGGTGCTCGTGCTCGCCGGCGGCCTCCTGCTGGTCCAGTACTTCCTGTCCGACAAGATTGCGTTGTTCGCGATGCACGGGCGCGAGGTCTCCCCGCAGGAGGCACCCGAGCTGCACGGCCTCATCGACCGCCTGAGCGCCATGGGGAACACCCCCAAGCCCCGGGTGGCGATCGCCGACAGCGACGTCCCCAACGCCTTCGCCACCGGCCGCGACCAGAAGCACGCCGTGGTCTGCGTGACCACCGGCCTGCTGCGGCGCCTGGACCCGGCGGAGCTGGAGGGCGTCATCGCCCACGAGTTGTCCCACGTCGCGCACAGGGACGTCGCGGTGATGACCATCGCCTCGTTCCTCGGCATCGTCGCCGGGCTGATGACGCGCTTCGCGCTGTACAGCGGGCTCGGGCGCGACCGGGGCAACAACAACGGGCCGCCGATCGGCCTGATCATCATGCTCGTCTCCATCGTGGTGTACGCGATCAGCTTCCTGCTCACCCGGGCCCTGTCCCGCTACCGCGAGCTGTCGGCCGACCGGGCGGGCGCGCTGCTCACCCAGCGGCCGTCGGCGCTGGCCAGCGCCCTGGTCAAGGTGAGCGGCGAGATGGCGCGCATCCCGACGCGCGACCTGCGCGAGGCGCAGCCGTTCAACGCCTTCTTCTTCGCCCCCGCGCTGTCGCCCCGCCGGGCCGGCCAGGGCCTCGCCACCCTGTTCGCCACCCACCCGCCGCTGGAGCGGCGCCTGGAGCAGCTCAACCTCATCTCCGCCCAGCTCGGCCGCGGCGGGGTGTGATCGTGGGCTGGCTGGACGCGCTGCTCGGCCGGGGCAAACCCGCCAAACCCAATCTCGACGCGCTGTTCGCGCTGCCGTCCGCGGCGGTCACCCTCCAGGCGGCCACCGCCTTCACCCCCACCGGCGCCGGCTCGGTCTGCTTCCGCCCCGCCGAGGGCGGCGCGTTCGCGAGCCTGGAGCGGGACGTCACCGAGCTGCTCGGCGACGTCGACGTGGAGCGCTCGCGGGACGCCTACGGCTACACCTGGCTGCTGGTGCGCCGCCCGGCCGACGACGTCGCCTCGCTGGTCACCGACCTGCACGGCGTCAACTCCTCGCTGGAGGCCGCCGGCTTCGGGCCGTCGCTGCTGTGCTCGCTGGTGACCTTCACCGGGTCCGCCGGTGAGCGCCTCGCCATCGTGTACCTCTACAAGCGCGGCACCTTCTACCCCTTCGCCCCGCTGAGCGGAGAGCGGCGGGACAACGCGCTGGAGCTGCAGGTCCGCGGCGCGCTGACCGGCGAGCTGCCCGTCGAGGAGGACCTGTCCCGGTGGTTCCCCGTCTGGGGCGCGCCCGGCCTGTGACCCGCCGGTATCCGGCGTTCTCCCCACCATCGGCCCATGCTCGGCCATCGGTTGCTTGCCATACCTAAAGCGATCAGTCACTCCCATGTGGTCCTAAGCAGGTGAACAGCCGGGTATTCGACCCGACGATCACCAGGAACGGTCATCGCGGGGGAGGCGGTGTGGCAGTAGCCGAGCAGGGCCGCGCCGCCGCGGCGGGCCCGGCCCGCCCGGGGGGCGACGACGGCGGCGGGCTGCGGGCGCTGGTCCCGCGCGCGCTGTCGGTCGGAATGGCGCTCGCGGCGCTGTACTCGGCGGTCATCGCGCTGGTCCCGCCGCTGCGGAACCTGCTGCGGCCGGTCAGCTTCGTGATCGAGACGGCCGTGTTCCCCGTGGCGCCGAACCTCGGCTACGCCGTCTTCCTCGCCATCCTCGCCGGGGCCCTGGCCCGCCGCAAACGGGCCGCCCACCGCGTGACGATGGCCGTCTTCACCCTGCTCGTGCTGGGCGACCTGGCGGTGGTCCTGTCGGCCTCGCTGATGCCCGACCTGGTGGAGGAGTTCGGGCTGACCGGCCAGGTGGTCGCCTCGCAGGTCAACCTCGCCGTGGCGGCCGTCCTGCTCGGCGTGCTCGTCGCGACGGCCGACGAGTTCTTCGCGCCGACCCGGCGCGCGTCCTTCCGCCAGGCCCTCGCCACGCTGGCGGGCCTGCTCGCCCTGTCCGGCGCCGTCGGCTACGGCCTCGTCACCCTCTTCCCCGGCTCGCTGCGCGGCGAGCACCACCTGGCCTGGGCGCTCGAACGGGCGCTCGGCGGGGCCGCGACCCTCGACGCGCAGCGCGCCGGGCGCCCGCCGTCCTGGGTGGACCTGGTCATCGGCCTGCTCAGCGCCGTCGCCGTGCTCGCCGCGTTCGCCGTGCTGTTCCGCTCGCAGCGCGTGCGGGCCGAGCTGCCGCCGGCCGACGAGGAACGCCTGCGGGCGCTGCTCGGCACCTACGGGGCGCGCGACTCCCTCGGTTACTTCGCCACCCGCCACGACCGCACGGCCATCTTCTCGCCGAGCGGCAAGGCCGCGGTGTCCTACCGCGTCGTGGCCGGGGTGTGTCTCGCGGGGGGCGACCCGATCGGGGACGTGGAGGCGTGGGCTCCCGCCATCCGGGCGTGGCTGGAGGAGGCCCGCCGCTACGGCTGGGCCCCGGCGGTCATCGGTCCCGGCGAGACCGCCGCCCTGGCGTACGCCCGCGCGGGGCTGCGCGTGCTGGAGCTCGGCGACGAGGCCGTCATCGAGGTCGCGGAGTTCGGCCTGGACGGCAGGGAGATGCGCGGCGTGCGCCAGGCGGTGAACCGGGTGGGGCGCGCCGGGTTCACCCTGCGGATCCGGCGGCACGCCGACGTGCCCGCCGAAGAGATGCGCGAGGTCGTCGAGCGCGCCGCCGCGTGGCGCGACACCCGGGACGAGCGCGGGTTCTCCATGGCCCTGTCCCGCCTCGGCGACCCGGCGGACGGCCGCTGCGTGCTGGTGGAGGCCCACGACGCGCAGGGGCGGCCCGCGGCGCTGCTGTCGTTCGTGCCGTGGGGCGACGACGGGCTCTCGCTGGACCTGATGCGGCGCGACAGGGACGCCGACAACGGGCTCATGGAGTTCATGGTGGCCGGGCTGGCGGTGGAGGCGTCCGGCCTCGGCGTCAAGCGGATCTCGCTGAACTTCGCCATGTTCCGCTCGGTGTTCGAGGGCGGCGCGCGGCTCGGCGCGGGGCCGGTGCTGCGGCTGTGGCGCTGGACGCTGGTGTTCGTGTCGCGGTGGTGGCAGCTGGAGTCGCTGTACCGGGCCAACGCCAAGTACCGGCCCCGGTGGGTGCCGCGGTTCCTGGCCTTCGACGACGCCCGTGACCTGCCGAGGGTCGGGCTCGCCTCGGTGATCGCCGAGGGGTTCCTCACCGCCCCCCGCCTGCCCCGATTCCCCCGCCGCGCGCGACGGGCGGGTCACGCTACGGGTACGGGTTGGCTCAGCAGGTGAAGAGTCCCTGTTCCGCACCCCACAATGGTGTGAATTGCGATCGATGTGGGGCGATGGAGGGGGCGTCATGTCGAACCCGGTGCCGCTGCGGCCGGGCGACCCGGAACGGGTGGGGGAGTACGAGCTCACCTCGCGTCTGGGCGAGGGTGGTCAGGGGGTCGTCTACCTGGGACGCTCGCCGGCGGGCGCCCTGGTGGCGGTGAAACTGCTCCGTTCCGACCTGGCGCAGAACGAGGAGGCGCTCGCCCGGTTCGTCCGGGAGGTCTCCACGGCCGAGCGGGTGGCCACCTTCTGCACCGCCCAGGTGATCGAGACCGGCGTGGCCGGGCACCGGCCGTACATCGTCAGCGAGTACGTCGACGGCCCCACCCTGGACGCCGTGGTGGAGGAGGACGGCGCCCGCCGCGGCGCCGCGCTGTACCGCCTGGCGATCGGGACCGTGACGGCCCTGGTGGCGATCCACCAGGCGGGGATCGTCCACCGGGACTTCAAGCCGTCCAACGTGCTGCTGGCCGCCGACGGGCCGCGCGTGATCGACTTCGGCATCGCCAAGGCGCTGGACAAGACCTCCACGCTCACCTCGATGGTGGTGGGCACGCCCGCGTACATGACGCCCGAGCAGCTCGCCGGGGAGCAGGCGGGCCCGGCCGCCGACATGTTCGCCTGGGCCGGCACGATGATCTTCGCGGCGACCGGGGACGCGCCGTTCGGCTCCGACAGCCTGCCCGCGGTGTTCCACCGCATCATGAGCATCGAGCCGGACCTCACCGCGATCGAGGAACCGCTGCGCGGCATCGTGGCCGCGTGCCTCGCCAAGGACGCCGCGGCCCGCCCCGCGGCGGGCGAGGTCCTGATGCGCCTGCTCGGCCAGCCCGGCGTGGCCCCGCCCGCCGCCATGCTCGCCGAGGGCACGGCCGCCGCCCAGCCCGTCGAGCCGCCCGGCCGCCGCGACCCCGCCGCCGCGCCCGAGCCCGCCG
>NZ_JBHSRF010000061.1:0-58175 GCF_042658925.1 Sphaerisporangium aureirubrum | reverse complement strand
GGGCGGCTGGGGGTGTGGGAGGGGGGATGGGTGGGGCCTCGGCCGACAGGGATCGGCCGAGGGGTGGGGGGTGGGGTTAGGAGTCGGTGGTGGTTAGGGTGGTGTATTCCTCGGGGGTCAAGAGGTCTTCGGGGTCGCCGGAGACTCGGATTCGGAAGAGCCAGCCTTCGCCGTAGGGGTCGGAGTTGATGAGCGAGGGGTCGTCTACCACCGTTTCGTTGATCTCGACTACCTCGCCGCCTACGGGGGCGTAGATGTCGCTCACGGACTTGGTGGATTCCACTTCGCCCACGGCGTCGCCGGACTCCAGGGTGGCGCCGGCTTCGGGGAGTTGGACGAAGACGACGTCGCCGAGGGATTCGGCGGCGTAGGCCGTGATCCCCACGGTCACGACCAGGCCGTCGTCAACCCCGGCCACCCACTCGTGCTCCTTGGTGTAGCTGAGCTCCTCGGGAATGCTGCTCACATGCTCCTCCGGTAAAAAGGCAGGTCAACCACGTCGACCGGTTCATGGCTACCACGGATGTCGACCGCCAGGCCGTCGGACACGTCGGTGTCCACGTAAGCCATCGCGATCGGCTTGCCGAGTGACTGGGACGGGGCGCCGCTGGTGACCTCTCCAACGACGGTGCCGTCTCCGCTGAGGACCACGGGGTAACCGTGGCGTGGCACTCGGCGGCCCCGCGCGACCAGGCCGGTCAGGCGCCGGCGCGGGGGGACGTCCTTGAGGGGGGCGAGCGCGGCGCGACCGACGAAGTCGCCCGGCTTGCCGAATTTGACGACGCGGCCGAGGCCGGCGTCGAAGGGGGTGAGGCCGGCGTTCAGCTCGTTGCCGTACAGCGGCATCCCGGCCTCCAGGCGCAGCGTGTCCCGGGCGGACAGCCCGGCGGGACGCAGGCCGTGCGGCTCCCCGGCCTTGGCCACGGCCTGCCACAGCGGCACGGCGTCCGCGGCGGCGGCGAACAGCTCGAAGCCGTCCTCCCCGGTGTAGCCGGTGCGCGCGACGAACGTCTCGAAGCCCGCGACGACGCCGGGAAGACCGGCGTAGTACTTGAGGCCGGACAGGTCGGTGTCGGTGAGCGAGGCGACGATCTCGGCGGCGCGCGGGCCCTGCACGGCCACCAGCGCGTACTGCTCGGAGCGGTCGTCGATCTCGGCGTCGAAGCCCTCAGCCCGCGCGGTGAGCTCCGCGGCGACCCGGAGGTAGTTGGAGGCGTTGGCCACGACCATGTATTCCCCGTCGGGCAGACGGTAGACGATCAGGTCGTCCAGCACACCGCCGTCCGGCGCGCAGATCATGGTGTACCGGGCCCGGCCGGGCTCCAGCACCGACAGGTGGCCCACCAGGGCGTGGTCGAGCGCCTCGCCCGCCTGCGGCCCGGTGACGAAAATCTCCCCCATGTGGGACAGGTCGAACAGCCCCGCCGCCTTGCGCACGGCGTTGTGCTCGGCGGACTCGCTGCCGTACCGCAGCGGCATGAGCCAGCCCGCGAAGTCGGTGAGCGTCGCGCCGAGGCTCTCGTGCACCTCGCGGAGCGGTGTAGATCTGGACATGATGCGCACCTCAGGCAGGGTTGGATGACAGCATCCTCCCCCTCTGTCATCGGTGCCTGAGAGTTTCGCCCGGGTTTTGCCGGACTTTCACCTTCGGCGAGGTCCCACGCGCAGCGGGGACCCACTTTCCAGAGGCCACCTGACCCGCGCGGTCCTTTGCCTTGTGAGGTTCGTGGGAGGACTTGCTCCTTCAGGGGCCCTGACCGGATGTCAGGGCACTCTCCCGCACGGGGTCACCGGTGTTCCGGCCCACCTTACCAATGCCGGGCGGGCGCCGCCGAGGCCACGAGGGCCTCGAACAGGGGGCCGTCGGGGCCGGTCTCGGGGTGCCACTGCACGCCGAGCGCGAACGGGTGCCCGGCCAGCTCGACGGCCTCCACCGTGCCGTCCTCGGCGGTCGCCGACACCGTCAGCCCGTCGCCGAGCCGGTCCACCGCCTGGTGGTGGTAGTGCGCGGCGTCGGACGTGCCGCCGCCGAGTACGTCGGCGAGCGTGCTGCCGGGCGTCACCCGCACCGGCATGTTCCCGAACTCGCCGGGCGCGGGCGCGTGGCCCCCGTGGCCGACGACCTCGGGCAGGTGCTGGTGCAGGGTGCCGCCGAGGTGGACGTTGAGCACCTGCATGCCCCGGCAGATGCCGAGCAGCGGCAGCCCGGCCGCCAGCGCCGCGCCGACCAGCGCGAACTCCGCCTCGTCGCGGAACTCGCGCACGTAGCCGGTCTTGTCGTGCGCCTCCGCGCCGTACCGGCCGGGGTCCAGGTCGCCGCCCCCGGCGACGATCAGGCCGTCCAGCCGTTCCACCAGCGGCGCGGGGTCGCCCGCCGGCGGCACGATGACCGGCTGGCCGCCCGCCGCGGCGACCCGCTCGACGTAGTTGTACGGCAGCAGCGCGGTGGTCATCTGCCACACCGTGAAAGCGGCGGGTTCGACGTAGCACGTGATGCCGATGATCGGCCGGTAGGCGCCCACGTCAGACCGGGGTGACGTAGGCGCCGGAGATGCCGCCGTCCACCAGGAACTCGGCCCCGGTGATGAAGCTGGCGTCGTCCGAGGCGAGGAACGCGACGGCCGCCGCGATCTCGGACGCCTCGGCGAACCGGCCCATCGGCACGTGCACCAGCCGCCGCTGCGCCCGCTCGGGGTCCTTGGCGAACAGCTCGCGCAGCAGCGGGGTGTCGACCGGCCCCGGGCACAGCGCGTTGACCCGGATGCCCTCGCGGGCGAACTGCACGCCGAGCTCGCGGGTCATGGACAGCACGCCGCCCTTGGACGCGGTGTAGGAGATCTGGGACGTGGCCGAGCCCATCACCGCGACGAACGACGCGGTGTTGATGATCGAGCCCTTGCCCTGCCGCCGCATGTACGGGATGGCGTGCTTGCAGCAGAGGTACACGCTGGTGAGGTTGACCTCCTGCACCCGGCGCCACGCCTCGATGCCGGTGGTGAGGATGGAGTCGTCGTCGGGCGGGGAGATGCCCGCGTTGTTGAACGCGATGTCCAGGCTGCCGTAGGTGTCGGCGGCGATCTCGAACAGGCGGGCGACGTCCTCCTCGCTGGTGACGTCCGCCCGGACGAACAGGCCGCCGACCTCGTCGGCGATCTTGGCGCCGCCCTCCTCGTCGAGGTCGGCGCACACGACCTTGGCGCCCTCCTCGGCGAAGCGGCGCGCGGTGGCGAGCCCGATGCCCCCAGCCGCGCCGGTGATCACGGCGACGCGGTCCAGCAGACGTTGCATATCGGATCCATCTCCTAGATCTCAGTGAGCGATGAAGACGTTCTTGGTCTCGGTGAAGGCGGCCAGTGCGTCCGGCCCGAGCTCGCGGCCGAGCCCCGACTCCTTGTAGCCGCCGAACGGCGTCCAGTACCGCACCGAGGAGTGGGAGTTGACGGAGAGGTTCCCCGCCTCGACGGCCCGGGCCACCCGCAGCGCTCGCCCGACGTCCCGGGTCCAGATGGAACCCGACAGACCGTACCGGGTGTCGTTGGCGATCCGCACGGCGTGCCCCTCGTCGTCGAACGGCACCACGCTGACCACCGGCCCGAAGATCTCCTCGGTGAACGCCCGCTCGTCCAGCGAGTCGTGCGTCAGCACGGTCGGCGGGAACCAGAACCCCTTGCCCGCCGGGCAGGTGCCCTGGAAGCGCGGCGTGCCGGTCACGTACGACGCCACCCGGTCCCGGTGCTCGGCGCTGATCAGCGGTCCCATGCCGGTGCCGGGGTCGCGCGGGTCGCCCACGATGACGGCGGTCACGGCCCGTTCCAGCCGCTCCAGGAACTCCTCGTACACCGGCCGCTGGACGAGCACCCGGGACCGCGCGCAGCAGTCCTGCCCGCTGTTGTCGAAGACCGCCCCCGGCGCGGAGGCCGCGGCCAGTTCCAGGTCGGCGTCGGCGAACACGATGTTGGCGCTCTTGCCGCCGAGCTCCAGGGTGACCCGCTTGACGGTGGCCGCCGCCGCGGCCGCGATCTGCTTGCCCACCTCGGTGGAACCGGTGAACACGATCTTGGCGACGTCCGGGTGGCCGGCGAGCCTGGCCCCGGCGACCTCCCCTGCCCCAGGCAGCACCTGGAGCACCCCCTCGGGGAGGCCGGCCTCCAGGGCGAGCTCGGCGAGCCGCAGGGCCGTCAGCGGCGTCCACTCGGCGGGCTTGACGATGACGGTGTTGCCCGCGGCGAGCGCGGGCGCGGCGCCCCAGGTCATGATCACCATGGGGAAGTTCCACGGCACGATCACCCCGACCACGCCGAGCGGCTCGTGGAACGTGATGTCCACCCCGCCGGGCACCGGGATCTGCTTGCCGTGGTTGCGCTCGGGCGCCCCCGCGTAGAAGTGCAGCACGTCGCGGACGTTGCCCGCCTCCCACCGCGCGTTGCCCACGGTGTGCCCGGCGTTGGCCAGCTCCAGCTCGGCCAGCTCGTCCGCGTGCCGGTCGACCAGGTCGGCGAAGCGCCGCAGCAGCCGCGCGCGGTCGCCGGGCGCCACGTCCCGCCAGGCGGGGAACGCGGCTTTGGCCCGTTCCACCGCGCGGTCGGTCTCGGCCACGTCGGCGAGCTCGAC
The DNA here is from genome assembly GCF_042658925.1 of Sphaerisporangium aureirubrum. Taxonomy (NCBI): domain Bacteria; kingdom Bacillati; phylum Actinomycetota; class Actinomycetes; order Streptosporangiales; family Streptosporangiaceae; genus Sphaerisporangium; species Sphaerisporangium aureirubrum. The sequence continues at coordinate 53,564 of NZ_JBHSRF010000061.1, read as the reverse complement.
GTCGGCCAGCACGTCCTCGGTGGCCGGATTGACGATCCTCATCTCACATCCGCTCGAATCCCCGGAAAAGCTCCCAGTCGGTGACCGCCGCGTCGAAGGCGGCCAGCTCGACCCGGGCGTTGTTGGCGTAGTGCTCGACGACCTCCTCGCCGAGCGCGGCCTTGGCGATCTTCGAGCCCTGCCACAACGCCAGGGCGTCCCGCAGCGTACCGGGCACGCGGTCCGCGCCGGAGGAGTAGGCGTTGCCGCCGTACGGCTCCTCCAGCGGCAGCTCGTTGTCCACGCCGTGCAGGCCGGCGGCGATCAGGGCCGACACCGCCAGATAAGGGTTGACGTCGCCGCCGGGCACGCGGTTCTCCACCCGCAGCGAGTGCCCGTGCCCGACCAGCCGCATCGAGCAGGTCCGGTTGTCCACGCCCCACTTGACGGCCGTCGGGGCGAAGCTGCCCTCGACGTACCGCTTGTAGGAGTTGATGTTGGGCGCGTACATCAGCGTCAGCTCGCGCAGCGCGGCCAGCTGTCCCGCGATGAAGTGCTCCCCGGTCTTGGACAGCCCGTGCGGCCCGTCGCCCGCCATCACCGGCCCGCCGCCGGTGTCGCGCAGCGAGATGTGGATGTGGCAGGAGTTGCCCTCCCGCTGGTTCGGCTTGGCCATGAACGTGATCGACATGCCCTGCTGGGCCGCGATCTCCTTGGCGCCGTTCTTGTAGATCGTGTGGTTGTCGCACGTGGTCAGCGCCTCGGCGTACCGGAACGCGATCTCGTGCTGCCCGAGGTTGCACTCGCCCTTGGCGGACTCGACGTACATGCCCGCCCCCTCCATGCCGAGCCGGATGCGGCGCAGCAACGGCTCCACGCGGGCGCCGCCGAGCAGGGAGTAGTCGACGTTGTACAGGTTGGCGGGGGACAGGTCGCGGTAGGCCTTGCCCCAGGCGCTCTCGTAGCTGTCGTTGTACACGACGAACTCCAGCTCGGTCCCGACGTACGCCGCCAGGCCGCGCTCGGTGAGCCGGGCGATCTGCCCGCGCAGGATCTGGCGCGGCGAGACGGGCACCCCCGTGCCGTTCTCCCACACCACGTCGGCCATCAGCATGGCGGTGCCCTCCTGCCAGGGCACCCGGCGCAGCGTGTCCAGGTCGGGTCGCATGACGAAGTCGCCGTACCCCCGGTCCCAGGACGACATGCTGTAACCACCGACCGTGTTCATGTCGATGTCCACGGCGAGGAGGTAGTCGCACCCCTCGGCGGCGTGCTCCAGCACCTCCGCAAGGAAGTACCGCGCGGACAGCCGCTTGCCCTGGAGGCGTCCCTGCATGTCGACGATCGCCAGCAGCACGCTGTCCACCCGTCCGGCGGCCACATCGTCACGCAGTTCGTCGAGGGTGAGCACGGCGCTCCCTTCCGTCAAAAGTCTGGAAACAGACCATTGGCGGCATGCAAGCACCAGCAGTGCCCCCGCGTCAACGGTCCGGCGCGTTCCAGGGACGAAAAGGACTAATCTCGAACCATTGGCATCGGGTGCGAGGGGGACGTGATGAGCGAACCGCAGCTCGTCGCGCTTCTCGGGCCGGTCCGGGCCGGCAACGCCTTCGAGGAGACCGTCGAGCGGCTGTTACAGGCCATCAAGCTCGGCGTGGTCGCGCCGGGCCAGAAACTTCCCCCCGAGCGTGAGCTCGCCGCCCAGCTCGGCATCAGCCGCGTCACCCTGCGCGAGGCCATCCGCGCCCTCCAGGACGCCGGCTACCTCGACGTGCGGCGCGGACGGTACGGCGGGGCGTTCGTCGTCTACGAGACGCCCCGGCCGGGGCACGGCGACCTGCGCAGGGCCGTCATCGAGATGGGGGCGGGGGAGCTGGCCGACGCGCTGACGTTCCGGATGGCCATCGAGTGCGGCGCGGCGCAGGTGCTGGCCACCACCGCGCTGACCCCCGATCAGCGGGACCTGCTGCGGCGGCGGCTGACCGACGTCAACGAGGCCGCCCCGGGGGACTACCGGCGGCTGGACACCGCGTTCCACCTGGCCATCGCCGAGCTGACGGGGTCTTCGCTGCTGGCCGCCGCCGCGGCGGACGCACGGTTGCGCGTCACCGACCTGCTGAACGCGATCCCGGTGCTCGGGCCCAACATCGACCACGCCGCCGCGCAGCACGTCGCGATGGTGGACGCCATCCTGGCCGGGGATCCCGAGGCCGCCCGGCGCGCCGTGGTGGAGCACCTGGACGCCACCGCCTCGCTGCTGCGCGCCTTCCTCGCCTGACACCCGTTCACCGTCCTGCGCATGGTTCCCGTTCTCCGGGGGAGTGGGGAGGGGCACTCTATGAAAGGCGGAGTCCGATGGGTCTCATGGACAGGTTGAGATTGCGCGAACTGAAGGCCCGGGCCAAGCGCCGGTTCGGATCGAGCACCGGCAACCGGACGATGGCCGCCGAGGCCCGCACCGAGGAGGCCGAGGCCAAGCTGCTGCGGACCAAGGACGAGATCATGGAGACCGCCAAGGAGATCCGCCGCGAGTACGGCGGCCGCCGCTGACCCGTCCCTCCGGTGCCCCGGTGGGGCCCGGGGCACCGGAGGTGTCAGAAGGCCGCCGTGAGGCTGCGCAGGGCCAGGCCGCCGCCGAGCACGACGATCATCGTCGCGGTACCCATCGGGGTGAACCCGGCGATCTTGGCGGCGAGGCCCTGGCGGGCGGACGCCAGGCGGTCCAGCCGTGAGGCCAGCTTCACGAGCAGCAGGCCGGTCGCGGTGAGCGTGGCCGCCATGCCGAGGCCGTAGGCCACGACCAGGGCGACGCCGAACCACGTACGGCCGAGCGCCGCCGCCCCGAGCAGCACGATCAGCGCCGACGGACTCGGCACCAGGCCCCCCGCCACCCCGAGCCCGAGCAACCCCGCCCGTCCCGGCCGGGCGTCGTCATGCCCGTGACCGTGTCCGTGGCCATGCCCGTGACCGTGTCCGTGGCCATGCCCGTGACCGTGTCCGTGGCCATGCCCGTGACCGTGCCCATGTCCGTGACCGTGCCCGAAGGCGACGGGGTTGGCGCGGTTGCGGAGGGCCGAGACGAAGAGGCGGGTGCCGATGACGGCGATCAGGACGCCGCTGGCCAGGCCGAGCCAGGACAGCACCGACTCCCCGGCGAGCGACGAGAACACGCTGATCAGCAGGCCCACCACGAGCACACCCAGGGTGTGGGTGGCGGTCACGGTGGCGCCCACGACGAACGCGTCCCGCGGCCGTCCGCGCCGCCCCGCCAGATAGGCGGCCATGATCGTCTTACCGTGGCCGGGGATCAAGGCGTGCCCGGCCCCCAGCACCACCGCGAGCAGCACGGCGAGCAGGCCGAGCGGCACCGTCAGCGAGGAGCCGCCGACCAGGCCGGTGAAGGTGCGGTCCAGCGCCGCGAGCCCGTCCCCGAGAGGACCCGGGAGACCGAACCCGCCGGCCGTGGAGATCCCGCCCGGCCCGGCGAGACCCCCGTCGGGGGCGGTCCCCGAGGACGGCGCGCCGGCCACCCGCAGGGTGACCGAGCGCTGGTCGAGCGGGTCGGCGAGCAGATCGTCGGGATAGCGGCGCAGCACGCCGGTGGGGCTGGTGGCCGGGACGCCGGACGGCGCCAGGCCGACCCCGGAGCCCGCGGCGGTGATCTCCCGCCAGCCGAGCTTGTCGCCGAGGAAGGCGTCGGTGAACGCCACCGAGGACGCCGCGGCGACCGGAGCGGACAGCTCGCAGGTCAGGCGCCCGGTGCGCAGCCCGCCCTGGCCGGGCAGGTACTCGAACGAGGCCGGGCCGGTCCGCCACGGCACCGGCGCGCCGTCCACGACCAGCCGCTGGGCCCGCGCCAGCTCGGCGCAGGTGACCCGCGCGTACGCGGCCCGCTCCTCGCCGGACGCCGCGCCCGAGCCGTCGGCGTCCACGACCGGCGCCGACTGCAGCGTGGGCAGCTCGGCGTAGTCGACGACCGCGGTGTTGCGCACCTGGCCGGGCCGCAGTTCGAGGCCGTTGTGGTGGTTGACGGTGAAGTTGCCGAGCGGGTGGACGGCCACGACGGCGGCCACGACCAGGGCGATCATGTGAACCTCGCCAGAGAGGGGAGAGTCGGGTCGAATTCGGGGTTGTACTCGGTGGTCAGCGAGGAGAAGAGGTTGGCGTCCCGCCCGGAGGCCTTCTCGATGACCGCGCGGTGGTGGGCGGACAGCGCGTTGCGCCAGCCGAGCGCCGTGGCCTTCTTCGTGTACGGCAGCGCCTCGCGCGAGCGGCCCGCCTTGTGCAGGGCCCACGCCAGCGCGTCGGCGGCGACCACGTTGGGGTTGCGCGCGTACTCGGCCTCGGCGTGGCGGACGGCCGCGGCGGGCGACCCGTGGTCGGCCTCGAACTCCGCCCAGGTGATGTCGTCCCGCACGCCGCTCGCGGCCATCAGGTCCTTCTGCGCCCGCAGCAGAGCCCACTGCGCCGAGGGGTCGCGGCCGAGCTTCTCCAGCACCTCGCCGTACTCGGTGACGTACTGCGCGAGCGGCACCCGCCCGACCACGGCCGCGTAGCCGGTGGCGGCCCGCTCCAGGTCGCCGCTCAGGGCGGCGGCGCGGGCCTGCCCGGCGAGCGCGGGCAGGAAGCCGGGGGAGGTGCGCAGGGCCTCGCGGTACATCCGCCCGGCCGTGGCGAGGTCGCCCGCGCGCAGCGCCAGCTCGCCGAGGTAGTAGCGGCAGTAGGCGGCGTCCTCGGGGGTGAAGGCGTCCGCGAGGGCCGCCTCCATGAGCTCGCGGGCCTTGGCGGTGTCGCCGTGCAGCTCGGCGTCGTAGGAGGCGCGGGTGAAGGACGAGACGCCGGGCCGCAGGTCCATCATGCGGCGCACGGCCTCGCTCGCCTCGGGGTAGTCGCCGAGCTGGGTGTGGGCGTCGGCGAGCACGCCGTACGCGGCGGGCCCGTAGGGGTTGGCCTCGGCGGCGCGGCGGGCGAGCCGTACGGCGTCGGCGAACTCGTGCCGCCCCGCGGCGAGCGCGGCCTGGCCGGTCAGCACGGCGAAGTCCCCGGGGGCCAGGCGGGCGGCGCGGTCGAGGGCCTGCTCGGCCTTGGTGTAGTAGGTGGGGTCGGCGGTGATCCGCGCCTGCTGGACGTACGCCGCGCCGAGCGCCGCCCACGCCTGGTGGTCCTTGGGCAGCCGCCGCAGCCGGTCCTGGAGGGCTTTCACCGACCCGGGCCCACCGGCCGGTCCGTAGATCCCGGCGCCGGGCAGGGCGGCGGTGGTCAGCACGGGCGCGGCCTGCGGCTCACCGCCGGGGAACAGCGAGGCCCCCGCCGTGACGGCCACCGCGATGGCGAGCACCCCCGCCACGGTCCCGGCGGCCGTCCGGACCCTGCCCAGCGGGCGCCGGGCGCGGGAGCCCCGGGCACGGCGGCCCTCGGAGGACGGGCCGGAGGTTGTCTCGGTGCGGGGGCCGGACGAGGTCTGGGTGTGCGGGCCGGGGGAGGTCTCGGTGTGCTGGCCGGGGGAGGACGGGGTGGTCTCGGTGTGCGGGCCGGAGGAAGAAGAGTCCTGGGTGCGGCGGCCCTGGGGGTCGTGGGGGTGCGGGTCGTGCGGGCGCAGGGTGTCGCGCATGGTGAACTCTCCTGAAGGGGGCCCGGATGGGGATGGCGCCGCCGGGGTGGACCGGCGGCGCCCCGGCTCCCGCCACGCTGCCGGCGGGAGCCGAGCCGGTGCCGGCGGCCGGGTGCGAGCCGGCCGCCGCCGCGACGCGCAGCGGGGGGATCAGCGGGTGTTGACCGCGGCCGCGCTGGGGAGCGGGATGTACGGGAACTTGTCCTGGAACGGGCGGTCGTTGGCGTCGACCTTGTCGCCGGCGGCGAGCGCGTCGACCAGCTTGCCGGTCTGCGCGGCGCCCTCGACGGCCTGCAGCGAGATGTCCACCACGTCGTCGCCGAGGCGGCGGCCGTTCGGGAAGCCCTGCAGGTCACCCGCGAGCACACCGAGCCGGTTGGGCTTGGCGGCGGGCGGGATGGACATGTTGAGCCGCAGCATCTCCGACGGGCGGAACGTCTTGGGGTCGACGTCCTTGTTCAGGATCTGCGAGTTCAGGTCGGCCTTGATCGGGCCGTTGGCCTTGGCGATGCCGGTCAGGAAGATCTCGACCAGGTCGTTGCGCGGCGTCTTCGGTGCGGGGATCTTGTAGATGCCCTCGATCAGCTTGGGCAGCTCGGGGTCGGTGACCCGCTTGACCACCGCGGGGATGCCCGCGTCCTTGTCGGGGCTGAGGGAGTTGAAGGTGTCCTTGAGCCCGGCGGGCACGACGACCTCGTTGACCAGCGGGTTGCCGAGACGCGACACCTGCTTGTAGCCGGTGGGGCTCCACTTCTCCGTGGTGGACCAGATGCCGATGACGGGGTTGCGCTTGGCGTCGCCCTTGACCGCGAGCTCGTCCTTCGGGACCTGGATGGCCACGCTGTGCACGTTGTAGCCCTTGGTGGAGTCCTGGCCGACCTCGGACAGGTCGCCGCCGTACAGCAGGTCGAAGACGCGAAGGTCGAGGAAGAACGCCTCGTCGGCCTGGCCGGCGAAGGTCTGGCCGCCGCCGGGGATCTTGTGCAGCGACTGGGCGCGCAGCTTGGCGTAGTCGGGCATCGAGGCGGGGCCGACGTTGCTCGGCGCGACGATGCCGTCCTTGATCAGGGTGGTCCAGCCGTGCTTCGCGTCGTACTTCTTCAGGGTGTAGCGCTGGCGGAAGAGCAGGTTCGGGTCGTCCAGCGAGGTGACCGGCCCGTTGTTGTAGAGGAAGGTGCTGTTGCCGCGCTTGTCCTGGTCGCGGAACGTCCACTGGTAGGTGACGTCGGGGCGGCCGTTGCCGTTGTTGTCGATCTTGATGTTGTAGCGGGACTTGGTGTCGAAGGTGTAGAAGTTCGGCCCGCCGACGGGCTCCTCGAACGGGAGCCAGTTGGCGATGAGGGTGACGGTGTCGGGCTTGTCAGGGCTGACGAAACCGTAGACGTCGGTGTTGTCGTTGCGCGGGTCGCCGGCGATCATCGGCGCCTCGCGGTGGGAGGAGGCGCCGCCGGGCTCGGGGCGCAGCACGGCGAAGGAGGAGGCCGACAGGGCCCCCACGGCCGCCAGTACGATCAGGGATCGCCGGTTGATCCGGAGTTCCATCTCGCTCGGGTCCTTTCGGGCCGCCGGTCGCCATGCGACCGGGCGTTGCTTTCGGAAGAGGGAGAGGTCCGGCCGGGATCCTCACCCGCGTATACGCGGCTGTCGCGAGATCGGATTGGTGTCTTCTCCGAAGAAGTTCCGATCGGCTTTTCCGCGTACCGCGGCCCGTCTCCGCGCCCGGCCGGTGCGACCGGCGGCACGAGTGGAACCGGGGGGCTCAGCCTGCGAGCCGCCGCATGGACGTCACCGACCACCAGACGGTGATCACCGCGAAGACCGCCATCAGCCCGAACGCCAGGGCGACCGAGCCGTCGGCCAGGTTCCCGTCGAACAGCGCGCGGCCGGCTTCGACCGCGTGGTAGAGCGGATTGAACTTGGCGACGACCTGCATCCACTGCGGGGCCAGCGAGATCGGCAGCAGGATGCCGGTCAGCAGGATCAGCGGCAGCGCGAAGAACTGCAGGATCTGCGACATGCCGTTCTCGTCGCGCAGGGCGAGCGCCAGGCCGTACGACAGGCCGGAGGCGAACAGGCCGGTCACCGCCATCAGGCCGATGAACGCGGCCAGGCCGGCCGGGCTCGGGCGCATGCCCATCAGCAGGCCGATCAGCACGATGAGCAGCGCCTGGATCACCAGGATGAGCACGTCGCGAACGGTGCGGCCGAGCACGATGGCCGGGCGGCTGACCGGGCTGACCGCCAGCCTCTCCAGGACGCCCGAGCGGATCTCCATGATCATGCCGAAGCCCACGAACAGCGAGCCGAACAACGCGATCATGATCATCATGCCGGGCGTGAACTGCTTCAGGGTCTCGGCCTCGGGCACGCCCGGGGTGAGCTTCGCCAGCAGGGGGGCGAACATCAACATGTAGAGCAACGGTTGCAGGATGCCGAACAACGGCCAGATGGGGTTGCGCGCCGTGTTCCTGAGCTCGTAGGCGAGGAAGAGCGCGGTGTGCTTCAGCACATTGGGCACGGGGGGTTCTCCAAGTCGATGAGGGGGCCGCGAGGCGCCGGGGGCTTCAGCCGGCGTCCCGCAGCGAGCGGCCGGTCTTGTGCAGGAAGACGTCGTCGAGCGTGGCGCGGTCCAGGGCGATCGAGCGCAGGACGACGCCGGCCTCCTCCAGCACGCGCAGCAGGCCGGGCAGGGCGTGCTCGCCGTCGTCGAGGTAGATCCGCAGGACGTCGCCGTCCACCCGGACCTCCTTGGTGTACGGCTGGACCTCCAGCAGCTTGGCGACCTCGGCGGGCACGCCCTCGACGGCGTCGGCCACGTCGCCGGAGCCGGCCCGCGCGGAGCCCGCCGCGTCGCCGGAGCCGATTCGCAGGGTGACCACGTCGCTGGCCACCTCGCGCTTCAGCGCGGCGGCGGTGCCCTCGGCCACGATCACGCCGTGGTCGACGATGGCGAGCCGGTCGCACAGCGCGTCGGCCTCGTCCAGGTAGTGGGTGGAGAGCAGGACGGTGGTGCCCGAGCTGCGCAGCAGCCGGATCTGGTCCCAGAGGTTGGCGCGGTTCTGCGGGTCGAGGCCGGTGGTCGGCTCGTCCAGGAACAGCAGCGGCGGCTGGTGCACCAGGCCGAGCGCGATGGCGACCCGGCGCTTCTGCCCGCCGGACAGCGTGCGCCCGGGGCGGTCGGCGAACTCGGCGAGCTCGAACGCGCTCAGCATCGCGTCGACCCGCTCGGCGGCCTGGGCCCTGCCGAGCCCGTTGATGCGGGCGGCGAGCATGAGGTTGGCGCGGGCGCCGTTGTTGTCGTCCACGCCGCCCGCCTGGCTGACGTAGCCGATCTTGCGGCGGATCTGGGACGCCTCGCCGGTCAGGTCGTGCCCGGCGACCCGGGCGGTGCCGCTGGTCGGGGCGATGAGGGTGGACAGCATGCGCATGGTGGTGGTCTTGCCGGCGCCGTTCGGGCCCAGCACGCCGAAGATCTCGCCGGTCTCGACCTGAAGGTCGATGCCCTTGACGGCCTCGACCGTCTGGCTCCCCTTACGGCTTCTGGTGGTGAACGTCTTTTTCAGTCCTTCTGCCGTGATGATCACATTTATTTCCTCTCGCGTCGGCGGTCGATTCTTGGCCCTCGAGTAGGTGGAGGGTCAACCGATTTACCTCTCAGGGCAATTCGCCCTCAGCGATCTTCTTGATGGCCTGCTCGACCCATTCCAGCTGGCTACGCACGTGCAGACCGGACAGGATCACGGTCTCGCCGACGTGGCGGGGCGCGCCGTGGGATCGCTTGCCCGCCAGGCCGCGCTCGTACATGAGCAGCTCGGCCCGCAACCGGTCCCTGCGCGCGGCGAGCGCGGCCGTCAGGTCGCCGGGGTCCATGCGGTCCATGAAGGTGAGGGCCACCAGGAAGGGGTCCACGATGGGCCTGTAGTCCCACCAGAAGTCGTTGAGCAGCCGCTGGAACTCCTGGCGCCCGGCGCCGGTGACGGCGTACACGGTCTGGCCGCCCCTGCCCCCCTCCACCACCTCCAGCAGGCCTTCCTTCGCCATCTGGGCGAGCCCGTGATAGATCGAGCCGAACGCGACGTTGGCCCAGTGGTCCGCGCCCCAAAGTTCGAGGGTCTGCCGAACCTTGTAGCCGTGCACGGGGCCGTCCAGCAGGACGCCGAGGATGAGGGTTCGCGTGGCGGACATGCACAATCTTTTATACAAGTTTGAGTAGAACGTCAATCGGCCGCGTGGACGACGGGTCCCGCCCCCCGGGCCCCCGCGCGGCACGTGGTACCCGCGGTCACGCCGGCCCCGATTCAAGATCTTTCCCGCTGCGAGCGTGGGGAAAGTAGCGTGAGGCCATGGAGCGTCGCATCTTCGGCCTGGAGAACGAGTACGGCGTCACGTGTACGTTCCGGGGGCAGCGCAGGCTGTCGCCGGACGAGGTGGCCCGGTACCTGTTCCGGCGGGTCGTGTCCTGGGGCCGGTCGAGCAACGTGTTCCTGCGCAACGGCGCGCGCCTGTATCTGGACGTGGGCAGTCATCCCGAGTACGCCACGCCCGAGTGTGACAACGTCGCCGAGCTGGTCACGCACGACAAGGCGGGCGAGCGCATCTTGGAGGGCCTGCTCGTCGACGCCGAGAAGCGGCTCCGCGAGGAGGGCATCGCCGGGGACATCTACCTGTTCAAGAACAACACCGACTCGGCCGGCAACTCCTACGGCTGCCACGAGAACTACTGTGTGAGCCGGCAGGGCGAGTTCGGGCGGCTGGCCGACGTGCTGATCCCGTTCCTGGTCACCCGTCAGATCATCTGCGGGGCGGGGAAGGTGCTGCAGACCCCGCGCGGCGCGGTGTACTGCGTCTCGCAGCGCGCCGAGCACATCTGGGAGGGGGTGTCGTCGGCGACGACCCGGTCCCGCCCGATCATCAACACCCGGGACGAGCCGCACGGCGACGCCGAGCGGTTCCGCCGGCTGCACGTGATCGTCGGCGACTCCAACATGAGCGAGACCACGACGCTGCTCAAGGTCGGGGCGACCGATCTGGTGCTGCGGATGGTCGAGGCCGGGATCGTGATGCGCGACCTGAGCCTGGAGAATCCGATCCGGGCCATCCGCGAGGTCTCCCACGACATGACCGGCCGGCGACGGGTCCGGCTCGCCAACGGGCGGGAGGCGTCCTCGCTGGAGATCCAGCAGGAGTATCTCGGCAAGGCAAGGGATTTCGTGGACCGGCGCGGCGGTGACGTGATCGCCAAGCGGGTGCTGGAGCTCTGGGAGCGCACGCTGCGCGCGGTGGAGACCGAGGACCTGGACCTGGTGTCCCGTGAGATCGACTGGGTTACGAAATATCAGCTCATCGAGCGCTATCGCAAGAAGTACGACCTTCCGCTGTCCTCGCCGCGGGTGGCCCAGCTCGACCTGGCGTACCACGACGTGCATCGCAGGCGCGGGCTGTTCTACCTGCTGCAGCGGCGCGGGGCGGTGGAGCGGGTGGCGTCCGACATCAAGATCTTCGAAGCGAAGTCGGTGCCGCCGCAGACCACCCGCGCGCGGCTGCGCGGCGAGTTCATCCGCAAGGCCCAGGAGAAGCGGCGCGACTTCACCGTCGACTGGGTGCACCTGAAGCTGAACGACCAGGCGCAGCGCACCGTGCTCTGCAAGGACCCGTTCCGCAGCGTCGACGAGCGGGTGGACAAGCTCATCGCCGGCATGTGACGCCCTCTCGTCCGCACACAGGCCCTAGGGTGAGGACCATGGCCGGACGACCCGTCGCCCTGATCACCGGGGGCTCGCGCGGCGTGGGCGCGTCGATCGCCCGCGCCCTCGCCCCCGAGTACGACCTGCTGCTCGGCGGGCGCGAGAGCACGGCGCTCCAGCAGATCTGCACGGAGCTCGGCGCCCGCCCGTGGCCGGTGGAGCTGACCGACGAGCGGGCCGTCGCCGAGGCCGCGGCCGGCGTGGAGCGGCTCGACGTGCTGGTGCACAGCGCGGGCGTGGCGCGGCTCGGCACGGTCGCCGAGCTGCCGGTCTCCGCGTGGCGCGAGATGTTCGAGGTGAACGTCACCGCCGTGGCCGGCCTGACCCGGCGGCTGCTGCCCGCGCTGCGCGCCGCACGCGGGCACGTTGTGATGATCAACTCCGGCTCCGGGCAGCGCGCCGCGGCCGGGTGGGGCGCCTACGCGGCCAGCAAGTTCGCGCTGCGCGCCCTGGCCGACGCGCTGCGGCTGGAGGAGGAGGGCGAGGGCCTGCGCGTCACCACCGTCTACCCCGGCCGGATCGACACCGACATGCAGCGGTCCGTGCGCGAGCAGGAGGACGGGGAGTACGAGCCCGGCAAATACCTCCGGCCGGAGTCGGTGGCCCGCGCCGTGCTGGCCGCCCTGCGGGCCGGCGAGGAGGCCCACCTCACCGAGATCACCGTGCGCCCCGCCGCGGGCCCGCTCACCTGATCACGGCCGCTCACTCTACCTGCGGGGACGCGTGAGGCCCGGCGGGACTCCAGCCGGAATTTCCCGGTGTTTCGTGGTCTTTCCCGGCGCGTTTCTCGTCCATATGGCCGCTCGGCTCATACCTGAGGAGGACACCGGAAACCATTCTCCGGTCCTATCTCTTTAGGGAATCTTTGCCGTGAACTGTTCGTTGTTGGGGGCAAGTAGGGGGAGAGCATGGCGCCGAGGCTGGCCCTGCTCCACCCGCTCACACGGCGGGCGCGGCGAGACGAGGTGCCATCGCATGGCAAGGCCGACGGGGAATCGGGCGCAAGAGCAGCAGGTCGCGGACAAGGACCTGCTCGGCACATATCTGGCAGAGATTGGCCGGGTGCCGCTACTGAGCGCGGAGCAGGAGGTCGAGCTCGCCAAGCGCATCGAGGCGGGCCTGTTCGCCGAGCAGCTCCTGGACGGGGGGGAACCGGAGCCGAAGGCGTCGGACGCCACGGACGAGGAACTCGAGAGGCTCGCGGTGTCGGGGCAGCGGGCCAAGGACGAGTTCATCCAGGCCAACCTGCGGCTGGTCGTCGCGGTCGCCCGGAAGTACTCCGGGCGGGGGATGCCGCTGATCGACCTGGTGCAGGAGGGGAACCTCGGCCTGGTCAGGGCCGTGGAGAAGTTCGACTACAGCCGGGGGTACAAGTTCTCCACCTACGCCACGTGGTGGATCCGCCAGTCCGTCGGCCGCGCCATCCACGAGCAGGCGCGCCCGGTGCGGCTGCCCACCCACGCGGGCGAGCAGATGACCCGGCTCATGCGGGTCCGCCGCGACATGATGGCCGAGTTCGACGCCGAGCCGACCGACGACGACCTCGCGGCCGTGCTCGACCTGCCGATCGAGCGGGTGCGTGAGCTGCGGCGCTGGGCGTCCGACCCGGTTTCCCTCCAGCTCGGCGTGGGCGACGAGGACGAGACCGAGCTCGGCGACATGATCGCCGACGACACCTGGGCCGATCCCGAGCAGCAGGCGATGGACACCCTCGACCGCGAGCGGCTGGAGGTATGGCTGCTCGGGCTGGAGGGACAGATCCGGGAAATGTTGCGGTGGCGTTACGGTCTGGTCGACGGTCGTGAGCACACCCTCACCGAGGTGGGCGAGCGCTACGGCATCGGCCGTGACCGCGCGCGACGCATGGAGCGCGACGCGCTGGCACGCTTGCGGAAGCTGGCGCAGACCGCGGCGTAACAGCGTTCCAACGGTTGCGATTTTCGCGACATATTCCCCTTTTATGGCGGTCCGGTGGCGTGCCGGACCGCGTCGGTACGCAGGTCAGCGGGCCGTTCGGCTCACCCCCGCTACCGGTCACCCGACCCGGGCGTCGAGATAGAGACGGTCCGATAAGGGGTGGCGGACTCTCCGAAACATGCCCGAAACACTCTCTCCGCGAGTTTCACCTACGTGAAACACACCAGGTAAGGACCTGAAACGGCGGAAGAACACGCTTTCGGCCAACGTCAGTGCGCAGCCGGTCAATGAAGCCCTGGAGCGCCCACTGCGGGAGAAATCGGCCACACGCCATTTTGTAAGGAGGGTCGCATCGGATGAAGATCGATAGCGGCACCACAGCCTGGATGCTCGCGGCCACCGCACTGGTGCTGCTCATGACTCCGGGCCTTGCGTTCTTCTACGGAGGCATGACCAGGGCCAAGAGTGTCCTGAACATGATGATGATGTCGTTCGTCAGCATCATCACCGTAACCATCGCCTGGACGATCTACGGTCACTCATTCGCCTTCGGCACCAACGGCAACGAGTTCCTCAACAAGTTCATCGGCGGGCTCGACGCGATCGGCCTGCAGAGCCTGGTCGACACGGCCACCAAGGACGACGGCACGGGCATGCCGTCCCTGGTGTTCTCCGCCTTCCAGCTCACGTTCGCCATCATCACCGTCGCCCTGATCAGCGGCGCCATCGCCGACCGTGCGAAGTTCGGCGCGTGGGTCGTCTTCTCGGTCGTCTGGGCCACCCTGGTCTACTTCCCCGTCGCGCACTGGGTGTGGGGCGGCGGCTGGCTCACCCAGCTCGGCATCGAGGACTTCGCCGGTGGGACGGTGGTGCACGTCAATGCCGGTGCGGCGGGTCTCGCGCTCGCGTTCGTGCTCGGCAAGCGCACCGGCTGGCGCAAGGACCCCATGCGCCCGCACAACCTGACCCTGGTCCTGCTCGGCGTCGGCCTGCTGTGGTTCGGCTGGTTCGGCTTCAACGCAGGCTCCGAACTCGCCGTGGACGGCACCGCCGGCCTGGCGTTCATGAACACCCAGATCGCCACGGCCGTGGCCGCCGGCGCCTGGATCCTGGTCGAGAAGCTTCGCGACGGCCACTCCACCACCCTCGGTGTCGCCTCCGGTGCGGTCGCCGGTCTGGTCGCCATCACCCCCGCCTGTGGTTTCGTCGACCCGTGGGCCGCGATCGTGATCGGCGCGCTCGCCGGTGCGGTGTGCGCGTACGCGGTCGGCCTGAAGTACAAGATGGGGTATGACGACTCGCTCGACGTGGTCGGCGTCCACCTGGTGGGCGGCGCGCTCGGAGCCATCTCCCTCGGCTTCTTCGCGGCCTACCCCTTCCTGGACCCGCAGGCCACGGGCTTGTTCTACGGCGGCGGTCTCACCCAGCTCGGACGCCAGATCCTCGGGCCGGTCGTCGTCGGGCTCTACTCCTTCGTCCTCGCGTGGATCATCGGCAAGATCATCGACAAGACGATGGGCTTCCGCATCCCCGAAGAGGAAGAGGTCACCGGCATCGACATCACGACCCACGCCGAGACCGGCTACGACCTCGGCTCCGTTCACGCTTCGGGCGTCTCGTCCGTGAACGGTCCTGTCCCATCAGTGGCGAAGAAGGTAGAAGCATGAGGCTCATCACAGCGGTGATCAAGCCCTTCAAGCTGGACGACGTGAAGGCGGCGCTGGAGCAGTTCGGCGTCAAGGGAATGACGGTCAGCGAGGCCAGCGGCTACGGCCGTCAGCGCGGCCACACCGAGGTCTACCGCGGCGCCGAGTACCAGGTCGACCTGGTGCCCAAGGTCCGGGTGGAGGTCCTCACCGAGGAAGAGGACGCCGAGGACGTGATCGACGTCATCGTCAAGGCGTCGCAGACCGGCAAGATCGGCGACGGGAAGGTCTGGTCCGTGCCGGTCGAGACGATCGTCCGGGTGCGCACGGGAGAACGCGGACCGGAAGCCCTCTAACCGGATGATGAGAGGCGACGCTCGCTCATATGCCGGGGTCCGCAAGGAGCGGGCCGCGGACATCGATCGCTGGCTGGCCGACCTCTTCCGCACGGCGAACCCACAGCCGTACGGACGGGAAGGCCGGGCCTGGCCCGGGGGGACGAAGAGCGGGTTCGCGACCGGAGACGAACGTGGCGCAGGTGTTCATTCACCGGGCGCCGGTGCCGCCCCCGCCGGGGGCGGCACACCGTTCGCGGGCACCGGGGTGTCCCTGGTCGCGGTCGGCAGTCTGGGGCGAGGGGAGCTCGCCCCCGGCAGTGATCTGGACCTGGTCCTCATCCACAACGGTCAGGACGACGTGGCCCGCATCGCGGACCGCATCTGGTACCCCATCTGGGACTCCGGCCTCGGGCTGGACCACTCGGTGCGCACGGTCGACGAGGTCACCAAGGTGGCCAGGGAGGACCTCAAGGCGGTCCTCGGCCTGATCCAGGCCCGGCACGTGACCGGTGACCCCGAGCTGACGAGGGCGGCACGCGAGGCGGTGCTCGCCGAATGGCGCGCCGATTCGCGCCGCAGGCTCGCCGAGCTGCGGGAGGCCGCGGACAAACGCGCCGAATCCTCGGGAGAGCTGGCCTTCCTCCTCGAACCCGACCTGCAGGACTCCCGCGGCGGGCTGCGCGACGTGCAGGCCATGCAGGCGGTCGCCGCCGCCTGGGTCGCCTCGGCGCCCGGCCCCCGGGTCCGCGAGGCGTACGAATTCCTGCTGGACGTCCGGCACGGGCTGCACCTTGTCACCGCGCGCGGCGCCGACCGCCTGGTGCTCCAGGAGCAGGACGCCGTGGCCGGGGCGCTCGGCCTGCTGGACGCCGAGGCGCTGATGCGCCGTCTCGCCGAGGCCGGCCGCACCATCTCCCACGCCTTCGACGCGACGTGGCGCACCGTGGACCGCCTGCTGTCCGGGCCGGCGCCGCGCGGACGCCGCCCGCTGGCCGACGGCGTGGTCGAGCACGGCGGCGAAGTGGTGCTCGCGCGCGGCGTGAACCCCAAGGACGATCCCGTGCTGATCCTGCGGGCGGCCGCCGCCGCGGCCGAGGCCGGGCTGCCGATCGCGCCCGCCACGGTGACGCTGCTCGCCGCGCAGTCCCCGCAGATGCCCGTGCCGTGGCCCGACGAGGCCCGCGACGCGCTGGTGGCGCTGCTCGGCGCCGGGCGGGCCGCCGTCCCGGTGTGGGAGGAGCTCGACCAGGCCGGCGTCATCGTGCGGCTGATCCCCGACTGGGAGCGCGTGCGGCACCGGCCCCAGCGCAACCCCGTCCATCGATTCACCGTCGACCGCCACCTCATCGAGACCGCGGCCGGGGCCGCGTCGTTCACCCGCGAGGTGGCCAGGCCCGACCTGCTGCTGATCTCCGCCCTGCTGCACGACGTGGGCAAGGGCTGGCCGGGCGACCACTCCACCACCGGCGAGGTCGTCGCCCGGGACATCGGGGCCCGGATGGGCCTGCCCGCCGCGGACGTCGAGATCCTCGCCACCGTGGTCCGCCACCATCTGCTGCTGCCCGAGACCGCGACCCGGCGCGACCTGGACGACCCGGTCACGATCTCGCGGGTCGCCGAGGCGGTCGGGTCCCGGCTGGTGCTGGAGCTGCTGGCCGCGCTCGCGGTGGCCGACGGCCACGCCACCGGACCCGCGGCGTGGAACACCTGGAAGGCGTCGCTGGTCTCCGAGCTGGTGCGCCGGGTCCGCTCGGTGCTGTCGGGCAGCCCTCCCGCGCCCGCGCCCAGCCTGTCGTCCCAGCAGGCGTCGCTGGCCAGGCACGGCGGAGGCGCGGTCCGCATCAACGGCGGCGCCGTCACCGTGGTGGCTCCTGATCGCCCCGGCCTGCTGTGGCGCGCCGCGGGCGTCCTCGCGGCCCACCGCATGGTGGTCCGCTCGGCCTCGGCCGCGTCCGCCTCGTCCACCGCCGTCATCGAGTTCTCCGTGGTCCCCGAGTACGGCACCCCGCCGGACCCCGCCACCCTGGAGGCCGACCTCCGCCTGGTGCTGGCAGGCCGCCTGGACATCGAGCAACGCCTGGCCCGCCGCACCCGCTCCCTGCGCCCCGCCCGGGTCCCCGTCGCCCCGCCCCGGGTGAGCCTGGTGGACGACGCCTCCCAGACGGCCACCGTCGTCGAGGTCCGCGCCCACGACCGTCCAGGCCTGCTCTGGCGCATCGGCCGGGCCTTCGGCGAGTGCAACCTGGACGTCCGCGCCGCCCGGGTGGAAACCCTGGGCGCCGAGGCCGTGGACGTCTTCTACGTCGTAGACCGCTCCGGCCGCCCCATAACCGACCCCGCCCAGCGCACCCAGGTCCGGGAGCACGTCCTTTCGGCCCTCCGCTGACCCACCGCCGCCCGGGGCGCGCGGAGTCTTTTCGGCGCCGCGGCGCTGAGATGTGGTCGGGACGAATATGACCCCGGCCTGCGGTGGACGCCCCGTGCCCTGACGCGGGGGCGGGCCGGGGGATCTTGGGACGAAGATCTACCGGCGTCCCCTTCAGGCCTGCTTCGGTGGTCGGTACGGTGGGGTGCTACCTGTCCCTACCTGGGGCTTTGCGCGATGAATCATAACAATTATGCTCAGCTGGGCCGTTCTGGCGTCGGTATAGGTGACCTTGTGGTCGAATTGTGCCCGCTTATGTACTTATCGGCCATGCCGTCATCCATGCATGGAAGATCGTGGGGGGTGGCGCGGTGCGGATGACCGAAAACGAGGGGCCGGAGGGTTCCGGCGGAGCCGGAGGAGCGGCCGGCGGCCACCCGGGAGCGCCCGGGGGCGAGCTGGAACGCCGCGAACGGGGAGGGCGACGCTCAGGGGCGAAGGCCGCTGAAGGCGCAGGTCAGGGCCAACACGGACAGCACGGGCAACAGGGGCAACACGCGCACCATGGGCAGCACGGCCGGGCCCGGATGTCCCGGTTGTCACTGCGCAACTGGCGCGTCTCCGCCCGCCTGACGGCACTGATCCTCGTCCCCACCATCGTCGGCGTCCTCCTGGCGGGACTGCGCGTCGTCTCCTCGATCGAGAGCGTGGGGGCGTACCAGCGCAACGCAGTGGAGGCGGGGATCGCGGGCGATCTGCGCACCCTGGCCGCGGCCCTCGGACTGGAACGCGACAGATCCATCTGGTCACAGGTCTCCCGCCAGCAGCGCACCCCGCTGGCCGCGCAGCGCGAGGTCGTGGACGCCGCCGTGGCCAAGGTCCGCACCGACCTCGGCGCGATCGACGTCGACTACGGTTCGCGCGCCGTCGAGGCCGCGCGCCAGGTGGGCACCCGCCTCGGCACGCTGCCCGTGATCCGCAAGGGCGGCCAGCCCGCCGCGTACGGCAACGTGATCTCCGCCCTGCTCCGCCTGCACGACGAGATCCTCCAGCACAGCGAGGACACGCAGCTCGTCAGCGGCGCCCGCGGCCTGGTGGCCCTCGCGCACGCCAAGGAGGAGGCGTCCCAGCAGCGCGGCACGCTCCTCGGCACCCTGGCCAGGGGTCAGCACTTCACCCCGGACACGCTGGAGGCGTTCATCGCCTCGCGGTCCCGGCAGCGCGCCGAGATGGACTCCTTCAACGGCGAGGCCGGCGCCGACAACGGCCGCCTCCTCGCCCAGACGGTGCAGGGCACGCAGTTCATCCGCGCCGAGCTGACCAAGTCGTGGGCCATCGCGCTGGCCAGCCGCAACCTGCCCATCCGGGACGCCGCCGGGCGGGTCACCGCGATCAAGCAGTGGTTCGACGACAGCACCAAGACCATCGACCTGCTGAACCAGGTGGAGAAGCGCATCGCCACCTCGGTCGGCGCCCGCAGCGCCGCCCTGGAGTCCACCGAGCGGCGCAACGCCATCACCGCCGCCGTGCTGATCCTCGCGCTGATCCTGCTGGTGCTGACCACCACCGTGCTGATCGCCCGCTCCATGGTCCGCCCGCTGCGCAGGCTGCGCTCGGAGGCCCTGGAGATCGCGGGCTACCGTCTGCCCGCCGTGGTGCGCCGCATGCGCGAGACCCCGGACGCCGCGCAGGCGCCGGACGTCCAGCCGATCCTGGTCGGCACCTCCGACGAGATCGGTGAGGTCGCCACCGCGTTCGACGAGGTGCACCGCCAGGCCCTGCGCCTGGCCGCCGAGGAGTCGCAGCTGCGCGGCAACGTCAACTCGATGTTCGTCAACCTGTCGCGGCGCATCCAGACCCTGGTCGAGCGGCAGATCTCGCTGATCGACGGCCTGGAGCGCGGCGAGCAGGACGGCGGCCGCCTGGCGGACCTGTTCAAGCTGGACCACCTGGCGACCCGCATGCGCCGCAACAGTGAGAACCTGCTGGTCCTGGCGGGGCACGAGGCGGCGCGCAAGCGCAGCCAGCCCGCCAAGCTGGTGGACGTGGTACGCGCCTCGCTGTCGGAGGTCGAGGACTACCAGCGGGTGACCGTGAAGGTCCACCGGGGCTCGGCCATCGCCGGGCACGCCGCCAACGACGTGGTCCACCTCATCGCCGAGCTGGTCGAGAACGCCCTGTCGTTCTCGCCGGGCACCACCAGGGTCGTGGTGTCCAGCAGCATGATCGAGGGCGGCGGCGCGCTGCTGGCGATCAGCGACGCGGGCATCGGCATGACGGCCGAGGAGGTCGGCGAGGTCAACCGCCGGCTGGCCGACCCGCCGGTGGTGGACGTGTCGGTGTCCCGCCGCATGGGCCTGTTCGTGGTCGGCCGCCTGGCGCTGCGCCACGGCATCCGGGTGCAGCTGCGCCGGGGCGACAACGCGGGCCTGATCGCCATGGTGCTCTTCCCGCCGCAGCTCATGACGGTGGACGCCGGACGCGGCCCCGCGCTCGCCCAGCCGGGCCTGCGCGCGGACCAGGGCACGCCCACCGGCCCCGTGACCGGCGGCAACGGCTCGTCGCCGTTCGGCGGCACCGGCGCCTTCGCCCCGTTCGCCGGTCCCGGCGCGCCGGGCACCGGCCCGCGCTCCGCGTTCGGCGACCCGGTGACGACGCCCCCCGCCGACCCCTGGCGCCCGCCCGCCGAGCCGCCGCAGGTGCCCCGCCAGGCCCCGCCGCCCCAGGGTGGCCCCGGCGGCCCCGGCACAGGCCCGCTGGTCCCCGGCACCGCCGCGGGCCCGGCGTCCGGCCCGGCCGGCCCGCGCACCGGTCCCGGGGGCCCGCCGAGCCCACTGTCCGGTCCCTACACCTCACCCGGCGACAGCGGCGCGTTCGTGACCCGCGCCGACGGCACCTTCGGCCCGCTGTCCGACCAGCGAGGCGGCGCGAACGGCCCGTTCGCGCCCCCGCCGGACCGTGGCCCGGCGACAGGCCCGTTCGCGACGCCCGCCGACCCCCGCGGCCCCGCCTCCGGTCCGTTCGCGCCCCCGCCGGACCGGGGCCCCGCCTCCGGCCCGTTCGCGCCCCCGCCGGACCGCGGACCGGCCACCGGCCCGTTCGCGTCGCCGGTCGCCGGTCAGTTCACGCGGGACGCCCCCACCGGGTCGTTCGACGTGCCGGGCAACGGCGGGCCGCTCGGGCCGCGTACCGGGCCGGGCGAGGCGCCGCTGGAGCGGGGAGACGAGTACCTTCCGATCTTCGCGTCGGTGGAGTCGGCGTGGTTCCGGCGGCCGGACGGCCCCGAGGCCGGGAACACGCCCGACGGGCCCGCCACGCCGGACCGGCGCGAGCCGGACGCCGAGGCACCCGCCCCCGGCGGCTGGAGCTCCGGCGCCGACCAGGGATGGCAGGCCGCGGACGCGGTCAAGGACCCCTCGCTCGGCGGCATCACCGCCGCGGGGCTCCCGAAGCGCACCCCGAAGGCCAACCTCGTGCCCGGCTCGGTGAACGCGGCCCCCGCCGCCCCGGCGCCGCCGCCCCCGGTCCGCACCGAGGCGTCCGCCGACCTGGTCCGCGCCCGGATGTCGCGCTTCCAGCAGGGCATCCGGCGCGGCCGTGCCGACATCTCCGGGTCCTCGTCCCGTCAGGGCGACCCCGACGGGCCACGCGGTGACTGACCATGGCTCTGCCGTTCCCACCGGCACCGGCGGCGCATCGCCGGACTCGCCGTACCCGATGACCTTGATGAGGAGGGGCTCGTGATCGACCTGAGTCACGAGGCACGCAGGTTCGACTGGCTGATCACGGAGTTCGTCAGCGGGACACCTGGCGTGGCGCACGCCGTCGTCGTCTCGGCCGACGGCCTCCGCCTGGCCAACTCTGAGGGCTTTCCCCCCGACCGGGCCGACCAGCTCGCCGCGGTCGCCGCGGGGTTGCTGAGCCTCACCGTCGGCGCGTCCCGCGTCTTCGAGGGCGGCCCGGTGACGCAGACGGTGGTCGAGATGGAGCGCGGGATCATGCTGGTGATGGCCATCAGCGACGGGTCGTGCCTCGCCGTCCTGGCCTCGCCGGAGTGCGACATGGGCCTGGTGGCCTACCAGATGACGTTGCTCGTCGAGCGGGTCGGGCAGGTGCTCACGCCGGCCCTGCGCGCCGAGTTGCAGACCTCCAGGATCCGGTGATGCAGGGGGGTGACGGGACCGAGGACGAGCCGCTCTTCCGTCCCTACGCCGTCACCGGGGGCCGTGCCGAGCCGAACTACCATCTCGCGATGGAGACACTTGTCTCGTCGGCCCCGATAATGAGCGATGATTTGTCCTTGCTCACCCCGGAGCAAGAGGCGATCATCATGCTTTGCCACTCCGTCCATTCGGTCGCGGAGATCTCCGCGCTCCTGCGGGTCCCGCTCGGCGTGGCCCGTGTGCTGGTCGCCGACATGGCCGACGAAGGTCTGGTACGCCTGCACCTGCCGCGGCTCGACCAGGGACAGCCAGACCTCAACCTGCTCGAAAGGGTTCTCAGTGGACTTCGCAGGCTCTAGCCGGAGCGCGGCGCTGACGTCGACGAAGATCGTCGTCGCGGGCGGCTTCGGCGTCGGGAAGACCACGTTCGTCGGCGCGGTGTCGGAGATCCTTCCCCTGACCACCGAGGCCGTGATGACGGACGCCAGCGCCGGCATCGACGACCTCGGGCTGACCCCGAACAAGACCACGACCACCGTGGCGATGGACTTCGGCCGGTTATCACTGGACCAGGACCTGATCCTGTATCTGTTCGGCACGCCGGGCCAGCACCGTTTCTGGTTCATGTGGGACGACCTGGTGCGCGGCGCCATCGGCGCGGTGGTGCTGGTCGACACGCGGCGGCTCGCCGACTGCTTCCCGGCCATCGACTACTTCGAAGAGGCCGGGCTGCCCTTCGTGGTGGCGGTCAACGGCTGGGACGGGCACTTCCCGCACGTCGAGCAGGAGGTGCGGGAGGCGCTGACCCTGGCCCCGCACATCCCGATCGTGCGCACCGACGCCCGCTCCAGGGAAGCGGTGAAGCTCACGCTGATCACGCTGGTCGAGTACGTCCTGACCATCCGCGCCGCGTACGGCCGGCTGGCCTGAGCCCGGCCGCCGCGGCGCGGCTGCCGGCGGTCAGGAGGCGTTCGCCCACCAGTGGGCGGCGACCAGCTCGGCCACCAGCGTCTCGGTGAGCAGGGCGACCTCCGGGTCCTCGTCCCCGGCGTACCTGACCGCGTGCGCGCCCGCCACCTCGGCGCCGACGGCGAGGACGGTGGAGCCGCGCTGCCGGATCCAGTCCATCGCCTGCTCGTCGTAGCGCGAGCCGGGGAACAGGATGGCCCGGTAGTCCAGCGTCTTGGTCAGGTAGACGTCCACGTGCGCCCAGTCGCCGGTCTCGCAGGCGACGGCGGGCCGCCGGGGGCCCTCGCGGACCATCAGGGCCGACTGCTCGGCGGACGAGATCCGCTCGGCGGGAGCGATCGTGTAGACGCCGTGCGGGCCGTCCAGGAGCGCCAGGGCGTCGGCGAGCCAGGTGCCGCGCCGGTCCAGCAGGTCGGCGGTGGCGTCCGCCGCGCGCCGCACCAGGCCGGGCACGTCGGCCTTGACCCCGGTGAGCCGGGACGCAAGGGCGAGCAGCAGCGCGAGGGTGTGCTGGAACGTGCGGCAGGACACCCCGCCGCGCTCCTCGCCCGCGGTCATCTCCACCACCAGGTCCGCGTCCCGGGTGACCGGCGAGCCGGGCGCGTTGGTGAGCGCGAGCACGCGGGACGTCCCGGCGTGCCGCTCCAGCGCGTCCAGCGTCTCGCGGCTGCCCCCGGTGGCCGAGATCGCGACCACGAGCGTGTCCGGCGCGGGCGGCTGCCCGAGCGCGGCCGAGGCGTACTCGGCCACCGCGTCGACCCCCGCCGCGCGCAGGCGCGGCGCCACCACCCGGGCCGCGTACCGGGAGCTGCCCATGCCGAGGAACACCACCCGGCGCACGCCCTCACCGAGCCCGTCGAACGGGTCGGCCGCCTCCAGCGCGCGGGCGAGCGTCTCCAGCGCCGCGGGCTTGGCCTCCAGGTCGGCCAGGTACAGATCGGGGTTCACATGGTCTCCTCGGTGGCGGGAACGCCGGGGCCGGCGCTCACGCGGTATCTCCTGTGGCGGGCGTGCCGCCGAAGCGGGCGCGCAGCACACCCATGGGGGCGTAGCGCCAGCGGGGCAGATGGCGGGCGGCGTAGATCAGCTCGCGGCACTCCTGCTCGATCTCGAACGGCGCGAGCAGCGACTCCTCCAGCAGCCACGCCTTACCGGCCTCGGCGAGCCGGGCGCGGTAGGCCGTCAGCAGGGCCGCGCGGGCCCGCGCGGCCCAGGCGACGGACGCGGCGGGGTCCGCGCCCCTGCGCTTGATCGCCACCTGCGCGACGTGCTCCAGGCTGGTCGCCAGTTGGGCGACGTCGCGGGCGGCGGGCTGGTAGGGGTCCTGCTCACGCACCGTGGGGTTGCCGTCGAAGTCGATGACGGCGTAACCGTCGCGCCAGCGTAGCGTCTGCCCGACGTGCAGGTCCCCGTGCACCCTGATCAGGGGCGTGCGGCCGGCCCGGCCGAGCGGCTCGACGAGCCCGCGCAGCCGTTCGGCGAGCCTGGCCAGCCACTCGCCGTCCGCGCCGCCGGTGAGCTCCAGCGCCTCCGCCAGCGCGGTCGCCGCCCTGGTGCCCCACCGGCCCTCGGGGTCGCCGTTCCGCACCGGCTCGGGGAACGTGGGGGAGGGGGTGGCCAGCGCCAGGTGCAGGTCGGCGGCCAGGCGCCCGAGGTCGGCGGCGAAGGCGGTGCGCCCGTTCGCCGCCTCGGTCACGCACCAGTCGAAGCCGTCGGTGGCCTCCGGCAGGTACGCGGTCACCAGCGCGACCAGCGTGCCGGTGCCGTCGGCGCCGCGGGAGGTCAGCGCGGCGTACGGCCGGGCGGTCTCGGTGAAGCCGACGGCGGTCAGGTGGGCGAAGAACTCCGGGGCGGGCTGGGGGAGCGGTACGGGCGGCGTGAGCCACTTGACGACCAGCCGCTCGTCCACGATGACCGAGAGGTTGGTCTGGTCGGCCTCGATCGCCCGCTCTGCCGCGCCGGCCCCCACCGCGGGCAGCGGGTGGAACTGAAGCACGCTGTAATCGCCCGGTGGCGCGGCACCGGAGGAAAGCGCGGCGACCAGGCGACTACTGCTTCCGTCGCCTGCGGTTGGCCGGAGCGGGAGACCGGACGGTCCCCCGCCCGCTGTTGAACTCAGATTCAACTCGACTCCCAAACTACGAGCTAACAATGTACCGAAAAGTCTTGCTCATGTTGATATGTGCTGCAACACTCCTGCCTTGGTCTGCCGTGCGAAGGTCAAGCACTGCGGTCATAAGCGAACCTCAGAAGCTTCAGAACCTAAGGAGTAGCGGTCGTGTCCCGAATCCGGTACACCCGTCGTCTTCCGGCCGCGGCCGTCGCCGCCGGTCTCGCTCTCGCCCTCGCGGCGTGCGGCGGTGGCGAATCCCCGACGAGTGCGGACGGCGCGGCGCCCACCGCGGCCGCCGAACAGCTCAACCCGAACGCGGATCTGGCGAAGCAGAGCCTCACGATCACGATCTGGGACGGCTACAGCCCCAAGGACCTGCCCCAGCAGGTCAAGCAGAAGCTCGGCTTCGACGTCAAGGTGGCCATCCACGACACCAACGAGACGGCGATGGCCAAGCTCACCGCCAGCGCCGACAGCGGCATCGACGTCGCGTTCGTCTCCGGCCAGTACGCCCAGGCGCTCAACGAGCAGGGCCTGCTGGAGCCTCTTCACCCCGAGCTGATCCCGAACCTGGCGAACCTCTACCCCGAGGCCTCCCAGATGTCCTTCGACAAGGGCAACAAGTTCTCGGTTCCCTACACCTGGGGCACCACGGGCATCTGCTACCGCACCGACCTGGTGAAGACCAAGCCGACGAGCTGGAACGACATCCTCAACCCCCCGGCGGAGCTCAAGGGCAAGGTCACCATGATGACCACCGAGCGCTGGCTCGCGCTGCCCGCGCTGAAGGCCCTCGGGTACTCCATCAACACCACCGACGACAAGCAGCTGGCCCAGGCCAAGGACCTGCTGCTCAAGGCCAAGCAGTCGCTGCTCGCCTACGACGACACCACCTTCGGCGCCAGGCTGGAGAAGGGTGAGGCGGCCATGGTGGAGGCGTGGGACGGCTGGTGCCCGACCACCAACCCGAAGATCAAGTTCGAGGTGCCCAAGGAGGGCAGCGACCTCTGGTCCGACACCATGGTGATCATGAAGTCGTCCAAGAACAAGGAGGCGGCGCACGCCTTCATCAACTTCATCCTGGACCCGGCGGTGCACAGCTGGGTGGGTGAGAACATCCTGTACAAGGTGCCGAACAAGGCCGCCATGGACCTGCTCGCCGCCAACAACAAGAAGCTGCTCGAGGCCAACCTGCCGCTGCAGATGACCCCGGCCGACCTGCTCAAGGGCGAGTCGATCGTCGACCTCGGCGAGGCGTCCACCAAGTACACGCGCCTGTCGACCGAAGTGTCGGCCAGTCAGTGACGGTGACGGTCTCACGTTGACCATGCAACACGAAGTCGCGCGCCCCGGCGCGGCGGCCGGCCCCGTCCCGGGCCGCCCGCCGCGCCGGGCCCGCGCGCTCGGGCTCGCCGCCGCGCGCCTGGCCTTCCTCGGGCCGGGCCTCACCTACCTGATCGTGCTGCTGATCGTGCCGCTCGCCCTCGTGCTGAGCTACACGATCTTCCGCAGGGGCAGGTTCGGCGGCGTGGTGTACGAGGCGACCGGGGAGAACTTCGCCCGCCTGGTCGATCCGCTGTACTTCGACATCGTTCTGAACTCCGTCAAGATCGCCGCGCTGACGACGCTGCTGGCGCTGCTGATCGGGTACCCGACGGCGTACGTCATCGCCCGGCTGCCGCGGAAGTGGAAGACCATCGCGCTGGTCGCGATCGTGCTGCCGTTCTGGACCAACTTCATCATCCGGGTCTACGCCTGGGTGATCCTGCTCAGCGGGCCCGGCCTGGTGAACAAGGTGCTCACCGGCTTCGGGCTGATCGACGAGCCGCTGAAGCTGCTGTACAACGAGGGCGCCATCGTCGTCGGCCTGCTGTACTCCTACCTCCCGCTCATGATCCTTCCGCTGTACGCCGCCATCGAGCGGCTGGACCCCGTGCTCGGCGAGGCCTCGGCCAACCTCGGCGCCCGCCCGGCCCGCACGTTCTGGTCGGTCACGCTGCCGCTGACCACGCCGGGCGTGCTCACCGGGTGCGTGTTCGTCTTCGTGCCGTGCCTCGGCAACTTCGTCATCCCCGAGCTCCTCGGCGGCGGCCGGTCCATCATGGTCGGCAACCTGATCAGGGACCAGTTCCTCAAGGCCCGCGACTGGCCGTTCGGCTCCACCCTCCAGCTGGCGGTGATCGCGGCGCTGATCGTGCTGCTGTTCCTGCAGGCCTGGGCGTCGCGGCTGTACGGAGGCGAGCGACGTGCGTAGACCGCGCCTGATCTATTTCCCCTTCTGGGCGGCGTACGTCTTCCTGTACGCGCCGATCCTCGTGCTCGTCGTGATGTCGTTCAACTCCGGCAAGTCGCCGTACGTCTACGAGGGCTTCAGCCTGAAGTGGTTCGCCGAGCTGGCCGGCGACGACACCGTGCGCCAGGGCCTGGTCAACACCCTGATCGTGGCCCTGGGGGCGACGGTGCTGTCCACGGTGCTCGGCACGCTGCTCGCGGTGGGCATGGCCCGCTACGTCAGGTCACGGCTGCTGGACGCCCTCGGCCTGCTGCCCGCCGTGATGCCGGACCTGGCCCTCGCGATCGGGTTGCTGGTGTTCTACTCGGCGATCCGGATGACGCTCGGCCTGCACTCGATCATGCTGGCGCACGTGGTGTTCGGCATGGCGTTCGTCGCCGCCGTGGTGCGCACGCGGCTCTCGCACGCCGACACCTCCCTGGAGGAGGCGTCCCGCGACCTCGGGGCGACCCCGGTGGCGACGTTCGCCCGCATCACGCTGCCCACCCTGGCGCCCGGCATCGCGGCGGGGGCGCTGCTGGCGTTCACGCTGTCCATCGACGAGTTCGTGCTGGCGTTCTTCACCGCCGCGCCGACCGAGCCGACGCTGCCCATCGTCATCTACTCGATGGTGCGCTTCGGCGTCACACCAGAGATCAACGCGCTGGCGACGCTGCTGCTCGCGGTGAGCTTCACCGTGGTCATCGTGGCCCAGCGCATGACCCGACTGACGGAGTCGTTCCGATGACCGCTGTTTCACCGGCCGCCCAGGCGCCCGCCGCGTCCCAGACGCTGGTGGGCATCGAGCGGGTCTCGCGGAGGTTCGGGGACGTGGTCGCCCTGGACGACGTCACCCTGGACATCCGGCAGGGGGAGTTCTTCGCCCTGCTCGGCCCGAGCGGCTGCGGCAAGACGACGCTGCTGCGCATCCTGGCCGGCTTCGAGGACCCCGACTCCGGCGCGGTCACCCTGGACGGCGCCGACCTGCTGGCGCGCCCGGCGCACCGCCGCCCGGTCAACCTGATGTTCCAGTCGTACGCGCTGTTCCCGCACATGACCGTGGTCAGGAACGTCGCCTACGGCCTGGAGCGCGAAGGGCTGCCGCGCGCCGAGGTGCGCGCCCGGGTCGCCGAGGTGCTGGAGACCGTGGGCCTCACCCAGCAGGCGGGGCGCCGCCCGCACCAGCTGTCCGGCGGCCAGCGCCAGCGCGTCGCGCTCGCCCGCGCCATCGTCAAACGGCCCCGGCTGCTGCTGCTGGACGAGCCGCTGTCCGCGCTGGACAAGAAGGTGCGGGCCGAGATGCAGCTGGAGCTCAAGCGGTTGCAGCACGAGGTCGGCATCACCTTCGTCGTGGTCACCCACGACCAGGAGGAGGCCATGTCGCTGGCCGACCGGATCGCGGTGATGGACACGGGCCGGGTGGAGCAGGTGGACGCCCCCGTACGGCTGTACGAGCGGCCCGCCACGCCGTTCGTCGCCGGCTTCATCGGGGACAACAACCTGTTCGAGGGCACGGCGGCCGGCGACGGCCTGCTGGTGCCCGGCCTCGGCACGCTGCCCGCCGCCGGCGGGTTCGCCGCGGGCGCGCCCGCGCTGCTCGGCGTGCGTCCCGAGTCGGTGCGCCTCACGCAGGGCGGGGTGCTGAAGGGCGTCGTGGCCGACGTCAGCTTCTACGGCGGGGTGTCGCACATCGCGGTGCGGGTGGCCGGCCGTGAACGGCCGGTGCTGGTCGCCGCGCAGGGCCCCGCGCGGGTCGGCGCGGGCGCGGAGGTCGGCCTGGACTGGCGGCCCGCCGACGCGGTGCTGATCTCGCGGTGAGGTCAGTCGCCGCCCTTCAGCGTGTTGCCGGTGACGGCGCGTGCGTAGCTGAGGATGAGCTCGGCCGCCTCGGCCGGGCCGATCACCGGGTGCCTGGCCGTGATGCGGTAGCCGTAGGCGTCCTCCAGCGCGACCAGGTTGCGGGCGATCACCAGCGAGTCGCCGGTGAGAGTGAACACCCCGAGCGCCGAGCCGGTGTCCAGGATCGACTGGTACAGCGCGACCTGCCGGTCGTACAGCGTGGTGAGCAGCACGGCGTACACACGGTTGCGGGGGGCGGCCCCGCCGAGCTCGTTGAGCAGGCGCACCCCGGGGTCGTCCGGCCCCGCCGGCAGCCCCGAGCGGACCGTGACCACGAGCTTCTCCACCGGGTCGTTCAGTCCCGTCACCCGCTTGACGCGCAGCTCGTAGAACCGTTCCATGCCGGCGTGGTGGGCCTCGAGCAGCAGCTCACTGAGGTCGGGGTAGTGGTAGAGCACCGCGCCCGACGTCAGCCCGGCCTCCTCGGCGACGTGGTTGAGATGGACGCCCTGGCTGCCGTGGCGCAGGATGGCCCGCCGCGCGGCCTCGATGAGGTCCACCCGCCGGTCCGCCCGGCTTTTGCGCGCGCTCATGCCGCCCTCCCCGTATGCCCCGATGTTGAAGCTGGAGTCTAAAGTGACGTCTCCGCTTCAAGCCACTCATAGCTGCATACTCGTCTACCCCATCCGCACTTTTTGAACCCATCTTCAACTAACGGAGGGCCGATGGCCACCATTCTGTTCATGCCGGAAAGCGCCTACGGGCCGACGAACAACTGCATCGGCATCGCCGACATCCTGCGTCAGCGGGGCCACCGCGTGGTGTTCGCCGCCGAGGCGTCGTGGAAGGGCAAGCTCACCGCGCTCGGCTTCGAGGAGGACCTGGTCGACCTCGCTCCGCCGTCCGAGGAGGAGCAGGACGCGGGCCAGTTCTGGAAGGACTTCATCCGCGACACCGCCCCCGAGTACCGCAAGTCCACCCTGGAGCAGCTGGAGACGGTCACCAAGCCGATCTGGGACGCGCTGATCGACGGGTCCAAGTACTGCGAGCCGCAGCTGAAGGCGATCATGGAGCGGGTGCGGCCGGACGTCGTCGTCGAGGACAACGTCATCGCGTTCCCCGCGCTGCTCACCGCAGGCAAGCCGTTCGTGCGCATCGTCTCGTGCAACCCGCTGGAGGTGAAGGGTGACGGCGTCGCGCCGGTGTTCAGCGGCCTGCCCGCCGAGGACGCCTCCGGGTGGGACGCCTTCCGCGCCGAGTACGACCGCACCCACCGGGAGATCTGGGAGGCCTTCAACGCCTGGGTGACCGAGCAGGGCGCGCCCCCGCTGCCCGACCTGGAGTTCATCCACGAGGGCGACCTGAACCTCTACGTGTACCCCGAGATCGTCGACTACACCGACGCCCGGCCGCTCGGGCCGTCCTGGCACCGGCTGGACTCCTCGGTGCGGGAGACGGACGTGGAATTCGAGCTGCCCGAATCCCTGGCGGGCGGCGAGGGCTCGCTGGTCTACTTCTCCCTCGGCTCGCTCGGCTCGGCCGACGTCGAGCTGATGCAGCGGGTGATCGACCTGCTCGGCACGACGCCGCACCGTTACATCGTCTCCAAGGGCCCGCTGCACGAGGAGATCAAGCTGGCGGGCAACATGTGGGGCGCGGAGATCGTGCCGCAGACCAAGATCCTCCCGCTGGTCGACCTGGTCATCACGCACGGCGGCAACAACACCACCACCGAGGCGCTGCACTTCGGCAAGCCGATGGTCCTGCTGCCGCTGTTCTGGGACCAGTACGACAACGCCCAGCGTGTGCACGAGCTCGGCTACGGCGTGCGGCTTTCGACGTACACCTTCGCCGACGAGGAGCTGACCGGCGCGGTGGAGCGGCTGCTGGCCGACACCGGTCTGCGGGAGCGCCTGGCCGAGGCCGGCGCGGAGATCCGCCGCCGGGACGGACTGCGCAAGGCCGCCGACCTGATCGAGGGCGCCGCGGCGCCGGCCTGAGTGGCGGGACGGGCCCCCCGTACCACTTGTGTCACTTTCTGCCACTCCCGGGAGACCCCGGCGCCGGGCCGGAACCGGCGCCGGATCGGGCGTGATTGGTCCATGATGGGCGATGTCAGTCGATCCGCCGCCGGGTCAGGAACACGCGTGGGCCCGGCCCCCTGACGCTCTCCACTCCGCATAGTTACGGAAGAGAGAAGGGGGATTTATCCGCTTAGATGGGTGTTTGGTGACATTTGTCAATCAATGTGCGGTTGGCCGATCTGGGACAGGTGTGCTGCAATTACCCTCGCCTGATGGATGTCTCGGACGTCTCATGCGCCCCGCGCGTGACGTACCCCCCTACACGCCAGGCTCGGTGAGAGGTTGCGTAATCCAGTGAGCACACAGGACCCTCGGGGCAACCCAGGTCGTAGTGGCCGCGTGGAGCGGTCCGCGCCCGCCATGCCACGAACGCAGAAGGGTGGAGGCGGCAGCTGGCTCCGGCTGCGCAACTGGCGTGTGCGATCACGCCTCATCGCCCTGATCATCATCCCGACCATCGTGGGGGTGATCCTCGGCGCCGTGCAGCTCACCACCGCCGTGGCGACCTCCGCCGAGTACGGCCGCCTCACCGAGGTGTCCGCCCTGGTCGAGAAGATCGACGTCCTCATCCACGAGGTGGACAAGGAGCGCGACCTCACCGCGTGGTACATCGCCGAGGGACGCCGCCAGGCTCGCTTCAAGAAGGTCCGGGAGCAGCAGGACGCGGTCGACCAGGCCAGGGAACCGGTCCTGACCATGGTCTCCGACATGGACTCCTCCCACACCGCGCGTGTCCGCGCCGAGGCCGACGAGATCCGCCGCTGGCTGGAGGGCCTCCCCGGTCTGCGTGAACGTATCGCCGAACCCTCCGTGCCCCCCCGAGCCGCGCTCGGCATGTACTCCGCGCTGATCGGCGTGCTCCAGTCGATGCAGGGCGAGCTCGGCACCTCCGGCGCCGACCAGCGCCTCCTCGGCGACAGCATCGCCCTCAACGCGCTGAGCCAGGCCAAGGAGGAAGTGGCCCGCCAGCGAGGCCTCATGACGGTCGGCCTGACCTCCCTCGGCACCACCGGCGGCGGCTTCGACTACGACGACTTCGTCGACTTCCCCGGCTCCTGGAGCCGGCAGGAGAGCCAGATCGCGACGTTCCTCGCCGAGGCGGCGCCCGCCGACGTGAAGTTCTACAACGAGACCGTCCGCGGGCAGCAGGTCGACAAGGCCGACTGGATGCGCGCCCTGGCGCTGGCCCAGCTGCGGCAGTACAAGGAGATCCAGGACCTCGACCCCCTGCGCCGCGACGACACGTCCCTGTGGTACGCCTCCACCTCCGCGGTGGTCGACCGCATGCGGCAGGTCGAGGAGCGGCTGGTCGGCTCGGTCGTCCAGCAGAGCCAGGCGCTGCGCGACGAGGCCCAGCGGCAGGCCCTGATCTCCGGTGCGCTCATCCTGGTGCTCCTGCTCCTGGTCCTCGTGATCACCGCCGTGGTGGCCAGCTCGCTGACCCGCCCCCTGCGCCGCCTGCGCGCCGAGGCGCTGGAGATCGCGGGCGTCCGGCTCCCCGAGACCGTCCAGCGCCTGCGGGAGAGCAGCGACAGCACCCCCTCGGCCGAGGTCATTCCGATCGGCGTGTCCTCCAGGGACGAGATGGGTGAAGTCGCGCGGGCCTTCGACGAGGTCCACCGCGAGGCGATCCGCCTGGCGGGTGACGAGGCCCGTCTGCGAAGCAACGTCAACGCGATGTTCGTCAACCTCTCCCGCCGCAGCCAGACCCTCGTGGAACGGCAGCTCAGCCTGATCGACGGCCTGGAGCAGGGCGAGCAGGACGAGAACCGTCTGTCCAACCTGTTCAAGCTGGACCACCTGGCGACCCGCATGCGCCGCAACAGCGAGAACCTCCTGGTCCTCGCCGGGCAGGAGCCCGCGCGCCGGTGGAGCCAGCCGGTGCCCCTGGTCGACATCGTCCGCGCCTCGCTGTCGGAGGTCGAGAGCTACGAGCGGGTGGACGTGCGCGTCCAGTCCGGCACCTCCGTCATCGGCCAGGCCGTGAACGACGTCGTCCACCTGGTGGCCGAGCTGGTGGAGAACGCCATCTCCTTCTCGCCCCGCGAGACCAAGGTCCTCGTGTCCAGCAACCGCATCGACGGCGGCGGCGTGATGATCTCGGTGAGCGACAGCGGCATCGGGATGACGGCCGACGAGCTGGCCGAGGCCAACTGGCGGCTCGCCAACCCGCCGGTGGTGGACGTGTCGGTGTCCCGCCGCATGGGCCTGTTCGTGGTCGGCCGCCTCGCGCTGCGCCACAGCATCCGGGTGCAGCTGCGCCAGCAGGACGCCGGCGGCCTGAACGCCATGGTGCTCCTGCCGGACGCCCTGCTGTCGGTGACCGGCGCCCCGCAGTTCGCGGGCATGCCGGTCGAGGCCACCGGCCCGATGACCGGCGGCCAGTACGGCGCCCCGCAGGCGCCGTCGTTCGGCGGCGGCACGTCGTTCGGCGGCGGTCCCGGCGGCGGCTTCGAGCCGGCCGGGACGCGCGGCTCGCGGCCCCCGGTGTTCGGCGCCGACGACCCCGCCGCGGCCACCCCGCCCGGCGGCCAGGGCTCGTTCCAGCGCGGCCCGTTCGAGCGCGACCCCTTCGAGCGGTTCGAGCGCGACCCGTTCGAGCGCCCGGCCGCGGGAGGCCGCGCGGCCTTCGAACGCCCGGCCGCCCCGCGCAACATGTTCGAGAGCCCGCCACCGGGCCCCCGTCCCGGAGACAATCCGTTCGAGCGGGAGGACCAGGACCCGTTCGACAAATACTTCAACCCCAACCCGCCGCTGGACACCCCGTGGCCCGCGGACGTCCCCGCCCCCGGCAGCGGGCCGAACACCAACTGGCCCGGCCTGGCCGACCAGGACACCGCGTCGTGGCCCGCCGTGCCCGGCGGCGTCCAGGGCCCGCCCAGCGGCGGCTCGCCCTACGGCCCGCCGAGCGGTGGCGGTTACAACGGCCCGCCCAGCGGTGGTGGCTACAACGGCCCGCCCAGCGGCGGCGGTTACAACGGCCCGCCGAGCGGCGGCTCGTCCTACGGCGGCCCCCCCACCGGGGGCTCCAGGGGCGGCCCGTCCACGGGCCCGGTGGTCACCGGGCCGTCCACCGGCCCGCTGGGCCGGTCGAGCCGCTTCGGCGCCACGCCCGACCTGGACCACACCGGGCCGCTGCCCACCGTGCACAGCTCCGCGCTGGACGGTGGGGCCGAGGAGTTCCTGCCCATCTTCGCCGCGGTGGAGTCGGACTGGTTCCGCCGCAGCGACGCCGCCCCCCCGAAGCCGAGCGAGCCAGAGGTCGTCGTGCAGGAGGAGCAGCAGCCGGTCTACCCGGCGGCGCCCGCCGCCGAGCCGGCCGACGAGCGCGTGCGCGCGGGCGAGTCCAGGGCCTGGTCGTCCCCCGGGGACGCCGGCTGGCAGGCCGCCCAGGCGGCGAGCGACCCCAGCCTCGGCGGCATCACCTCCTCCGGCCTGCCCAAGCGGGTGCCGAAGGCCAACCTGGTACCCGGCTCCGCCGATCCAGGGCCCTCGGTGTTCAGCCCGCAGCCCTCGCTCTCGCCCGACCGGGTGCGCAGTCGCCTGTCGAGCTTCCAGCAGGGCGTCCGCAAGGGCCGGGCAGCGGCCAGGGGCGAATATCTCGACGAGGACTCTTCTTCATCCATGAGAAACAGTGAACGGAACAAGGAGGACTCGTGAGGGAGCTGAGCCAGGCCGCTCGCGGAGTCAACTGGTTGATCACCGACTTCGTGAACAACGTTCCTGGGGTCGCCCACACGGTGGTCGTCTCCTCCGACGGGCTGCCTCTGGCGTTCTCGGAGGGCTTTCCGAAGGATCGGGCCGATCAGTTGGCGGCGGTGGCCGCGGGGTTGATCAGTTTGACGCAGGGTGCTTCCCGGGTGTTCGAGGGAGGCGCGGTGACGCAGACCGTGGTGGAGATGCAGCGCGGGTTGTTGCTGATCATGTCGATCAGCGACGGGTCGTGTCTCGCGGTGCTGGCCGCCCCGGACTGTGACATGGGACTGGTCGCGTACCAGATGACATTGCTGGTGGAACGCGCCGGTCAGGTCCTGACCCCGCAGGTGCGTGCAGAACTCCAGGCGTCTCAACCAAGATGAGACGCCGATGAGAGGAGAAGGCTGTGGCACCCCGCGGCTGGACGGATGACGGTGACCCGCTGAGCGGGCCACCGTCCTATCCGTCGATCAACGACGCGCGCCGGTATCCCGGCGACGCGCCGGCCCAACCCGGGCCAGGCCCCGGGCCGGTGGAGCAGAGCTCGCTGGTCCGTCCCTACGCCATGACGGGGGGCCGTACGGCCCCCCGGACCGCGCTCGCCCTGGAAGCGCTGGTCTCCTCCTTGTTGTCGACGCACCAAGACCTCTCGACCCTTACCCCGGAGAAACAAGCGATCAGCACGCTGTGCCGCCAGGTACGGTCGGTCGCCGAGATCGCCGCCCTGCTTCGCGTGCCCCTCGGGGTGGCCCGTGTGGTGATCGCCGACATGGCGGCAGAGGGCCTTGTCCAGGTGCACCAGCCGCAACTGGACACGGGTAAGCCTGATCTCAACCTGCTCGAAAGGGTTCTCAGTGGACTTCGCAGGCTCTAGCCGCGCCCCGGCGCTGACGTCGACGAAGATCGTCGTCGCCGGGGGTTTCGGCGTGGGCAAGACGACCTTCGTCGGCGCCGTGTCGGAGATCGTCCCCCTCACCACCGAGGCCGTGATGACCGACGCCAGCGCGGGCATCGACGACCTCGGTCTGACTCCCAACAAGACCACGACCACCGTCGCCATGGACTTCGGCCGGGTGTCCCTGGACCGCGACCTGATCCTGTACCTGTTCGGCACGCCGGGCCAGCACCGTTTCTGGTTCATGTGGGACGACCTGGTGCGCGGCGCCATCGGCGCGGTGGTGCTGGTCGACACGCGGCGGCTCGCCGACTGCTTCCCGGCGATCGACTACTTCGAGGAGGCGCAGCTCCCGTTCGTGGTCGGCATCAACGGCTGGGACGGGCACTACGCCCACGCCGACGAGGAGGTGCGCGAGGCGCTGACCCTCGCGCCGCACATCCCGCTGGTCCGCACCGACGCGCGCTCGCGCGACTCGGTGAAGTCCACCCTGATCGCCCTGGTCGAGCACGCGCTCACCATGCGGGTGGCGGTCCCCGGCTGGGGAGGCCGCTGAGCCTCCCGGCCGGGAACCGCCACCGGCGGCCCCGCCGGTCAGGTCGTCCTCCCGCCCGCCGACGGGCCTGACGACCCCTGACGGGCCAGATGGGCTAGACGGGCCTGGCCTCGATGAGGCTCGCGTTGAACGGCAGCTCGACGACGTCCGTCATCGTGAACCCTGCCTTCTCCAGCAGCACGGTGTACTCCGACCTGCTGCGCTCGCGTCCCTGCCCGAAGATGCACAGCATGCGGATGTCGAGGTCCTTGCCGAAGTGCGGCTGGTCGTCGTCCGGCAGCACGATCTCCACCAGCAGCAGACGGCCGTCCTCCGGCATCGCCTCCCGCACGGAGCCGAGGATGTGCAGCGCGGCGGCGTCGTCCCAGTTGTGCACGACGCTCCCGAGCAGGTACGCGTCCGCCCCGGGGGGTACCGCGTCGAAGAAGTCGCCGGCCACCAGCTCGCACCGGTCGCCGAGGTCCCAGGACTCCAGCGCCTCCCGCGCGGCCGGCAGCACCTGCGCCAGTTCCAGCAGCGTGCCGCGAATCTCCGGGTTGGCGCGCAGGATCGCCGCCGTGAAGTGCCCGCGCCCGCCGCCGACGTCCACCAGCGTGCGGACCCCGGAGAAGTCGTACCGCTCCGCCACGCCCGCCGCCATGGGCACCGCGCGGTTGGTCATGAAGTCGTTGAACAGCGCGAGAAGGTCGGGGTCGCTCGCCATGTAGTCGTACAGGACGCCCTTGGTCTCCACCCAGTTGGAGCGGCCGCTGCGCACGGTGCTCGTCAGCCCGGCCAGGGCGGGCGCCATGGTGGGGTCGGTGTTGAACAGCACGCCGCTGTGCAGCGAGAACGGTGTGTCGGTGCGCAGCAGGGCACCCGTCTCGGTGAGGGCGTACCGGTCCTCGCCGACCGTCTCCACCAGGCCCACCGACGCCATCGTGCGCATCAGCCGGCCGAGCGAGGGGGCGTGCGCGTCGCACCGCGCGGCCAGCTCGGCCACGGTGAGCGGTCCGTCCGCCAGATGGTCGGCGCAGCGCAGTTCGGCCATGGTCCGCATCGCCGCGGCCCTCCAGGTGCTGCGAAGCACGTCCCAGATGGGGCTCGCCGGATCGGTCATGTCTTCCTCCAGTCGTACAGGTGGTACAAGCCGCACAGGTCGTGCGGCCAGGCGGGTCGTGCGGTCGGCACCCGCCCCACGCGGGGGCGCGGCCGTCCGCTCAGGCCCGCCGGTCCTTGGCGCGCACCAGCCGCCCGACCTCGGCGCGCAGGTGCACGAACGCCGGCAGCTCCCGGGTGGCGATCTGGTCACGGGGGAACGGCAGACGCACCGGCAGCTCCGCGGCCACCCGGGCCGGGGCGCCGGTCAGCACCACCACCCGGTCGCCGACGTAGACGCTCTCGTCGATGTCGTGGGTGATGAGCAGGACGGTCATCCTGTGGTGCGCGCGCACCTTGAGGACCAGATCCTCCAGGTCCTCACGGGTCTGCGCGTCGACCGAGCCGAACGGCTCGTCCATCAGCAGCAGGGCGGGACGGTACGCGAGGGCGCGGGCGATGGCGACGCGCTGCTGCATACCCCCGGACAGCTCCCAGGGGTACTTGTCCGTCGCGTTCGGGAGCCCCACCTCCTCCAGCGCCTCGGCGGACACCCGCCGCCGCGCCCGGCGGTCCATGCCGCGGCGGCGCAGCGGCAGGGCCACGTTGTCGCCGACCGTCATCCAGGGGAACAGCGACCTGCTGTAGTCCTGGAAGACCACGGCGAGGTCACCCGGCTTGTCGGACACCGCGGCGTCCCTGACCCGGATGTGGCCGTCGGTCGGCTGGATGAGCCCGGCGATGGATCGCAGCAGGGTGGACTTGCCGCAGCCGGACGGGCCGACCACGCAGACCAGCTCGCCCTCGGCGACCTTCAGGTCGATCCCGCCGAGGGCCTGGTGGGCGGTCGGGCCGGTTCCGTAGGTGTGGGTGAGGTTGACGACATCGAGCACGGTGTTTCCTCGGGTCGCTGGAATTGGCTCGGGCCGCCCGGCACGGTGACCCCTAGGTCGTCTGCCGGGCCCGCCTGTGCCAGGAGAGGATGTGCTTCTCGGCGAACAGGAAGAATGTGTTCAGGGCGTAGCCGAGGATGGCCAGCACGACGATCGAGCCCCACATCGCGGACATGTCGAACGTCTGCTGCGTGTACA
Source organism: Sphaerisporangium aureirubrum (assembly GCF_042658925.1). Classification (NCBI taxonomy): domain Bacteria; kingdom Bacillati; phylum Actinomycetota; class Actinomycetes; order Streptosporangiales; family Streptosporangiaceae; genus Sphaerisporangium; species Sphaerisporangium aureirubrum. Next base: position 15,209 of record NZ_JBHSRF010000061.1, on the reverse strand, counting down.
TGAGCTGGTAGCCGATGCCGTCGGAGGAGGCGACCAGCTCGGACACGACCATCAGGACGACGGCGAGCGACAGGCTGAGACGGAGCCCCGCGAAGATCTTCGGTGCGGCCGACGGAAGGACGACACGCACGAGCCGCCGGGCGCCGCGCACCCCGAACACCTGGGCGCTGTCGGTGTGACCGCGGTCGACGTACCGCGCTCCGTCGATGGTGTTGATGAGGATCGGCCAGATGACCCCGTACACGATGGTGGCCACCTGCATCTGCGTGCTCGTCTTGAACAGCACGATGAACAGCGGGATCAGTGCGGCGGGCGGCACGGCCCGGCAGAACTCGATGACGGGGTCGATGTAGTCGGCCAGTACGCGGGAGCGGCCGACCGCCACGCCGAGCGCGACGCCGACCAGGCAGGCCAGCAGCCACCCGCCGAACAGCCGCCCGAGGCTCGGGCCGAACGTGTCCAGCGCCGCGTCGGTGAGGAACAGCCGGTGCGCGGGCCCGGTCAGCCACGCCTCGTACATGCGGACCGCGATCTGCGACGGCGGGGGGAAATAGACGGACTCGGCCTGGCGGGTGCCGACCTCCCAGGCGCCGATGGCGACCGGCACGAGCCACACGCGACCGGCCAGCGCCGTCAGTGTGCCGCGCCCCCGGGGGGACGGGGACGGCGCAGGCGCCGGCACAGGGGGGCGGGTCCCGGTGGTGACGCTCACGTCTCGCCCACCGCCCCCACGGCGTGCCATCGGAACGCGCGCCGTTGCAGGCGGACGAACAGGATGTTGGCCACAAGTCCGAGCACGCCCGTCCAGAGCACGCACGCGAGGACGAGGTCGGTGCGCATGCCGGACGCCGCGCGCAGCATGTAGACGCCGATGCCGCTGACGCCGCCGGCCAGCAGCTCGGTGCTGACCGTGACGACGAACGCCACCGACGACGCGAGCCGCACACCCGTCATCACGAACGGCGCGGCGCTCGGCAGCGAGACCCGGCGCAGGACGGCGAACCGGCCGAAGCCGAAGCTGCGCAGCGTGTCCTTGGCCATCGGGTCCACGTCCTTGAGCCCGTACATGGTGTTGATCAGCAGGGGCCAGGCCGAGGCGTACACCACCGCGATGATCTTCACGACCTCGGTGGACGGGACCAGCAGGGTCACCAGGGGGATGAGGGCGATCGAGGGGATCGGCCGGAGGAACTCCACCAGCGGGCGGGAGGCCACCTCCGCCCGCCGGATGTTGCCGAGCACCAGCCCGAGCGGGACCGCCCCGAGGACGGCGATGAGCAGCCCCATGGCCCAGACCCGCAGCGTCGAGAGCAGGTCGGGGGGGAAGTCCGGGTCGGCGGGCAGCCGCACGGCCTCCACCAGGACCGTCGACATCCGCGGCAGAAGCGTCGGGTCGATCAGCCCGGAGGCGCCGGCGGCCTCCGCCGCGATCAGCAGGCCCGCGACGCCGATGGCGCCGCGGGCCACGCGTTGTCCGATCATTGAGGCAGCGGTACCAGGAGCGGGGTGACGTCCAGCTTCTCGGTGAGGTAGCCGTACTCCTGCATCAGGTCGGCGACGCGCTGGATCCGGGTGGCGCTGAGCGTGGTCGGGAACGCGCCAAGGGCGATGACCGAGGCGTCCTGCGGGCTGATCTTCGTGTAGGAGGGAAGAATCTGCTCGATCTCCTTGCGGTCGGCCGCGGCGAGCTGCTGCGCCTTGAGGACCGCGCGCTGGAAGGCGGCCACGGTCTTCGGGTTGGCCTCGGCCCACTTCTTGGTAACGGTCCAGCCGGACATCGGGAAGTCGGCCATCGCACCGCTCATCGGGTCGACGACCTTCTTGGCCCCGCTGTTCTTCTGCACACCGGTCAGGAACGGCTCGGCGATGAACGCCGCGTCCACCTTGCCGGTGGCGAGGGCGCCGGGCATGTCGGGGAACGCGTACTGCACGAACTTGACGTCCTTCAGCCGGTCCAGGCCTACCGTGCGCAGGGCGGAGCCGACCGCGAGCTCGCCGATGCTGTTCACCGCGGGAATGGCGATGGTGGCGCCCTTGAGGTCCTTGGCCGTCGTGATCTTGGAGTCCTTGGGGGCGACGATGCCGAAGGTGTCGGGCTTGGACTGGAAGGCGTCGGCGATGAGCCGGAAGTCGCCACCCTTCTTCGCCTGGATGTTGATAATCGCGAAGTAGTTTCCGAGGATCACGTCCAGGCTGCCGCCGAGGAGGTTGGGCACCGCGATCGCGCTGCTCTGGAGTTGCGTGATGTTGACCTTCAAGCCTTCGGCAGCGAAGAAGCCCTTGGCCTTGGCGATGTGGATCGCCGCGGCGTCGGGAATCGGCAGCGCACCGATCGTGATCGTGGTTTTCTCCGGCCCCTCCCCGCCACCAGAGGGGGCCGGCGCCGGGGTGGACCCGCCGCCGCACGCCGTGAGCGCCAGGCTCATCGCCGTGCCGATGCCGATGAAGAAGGTACGACCCCTAAATCGTCTCATTGAGGTGTCCTTATTTGGGAAGCGTGGGGGGTGTGTGACTACAGGTGCCTATGGGGACGCCGAGTTGGCGAGCGTGAAGCCTAGCGCGAGGCAATCCGGCTTTACACCGCCAGGCCGCCTATGTCATAAAACTCGTAAAAAAGTCCATTTTGTGGGCTATGTGAGGCTATGAGGACTTCTGGGGTCTTGGAACGAAGTAAAGGTGGATTCACGGCATATCACGCTTAGGTACCCACTGAGAGTGACGATGAACTCGCACACCTGGTCGAACGGCGGTCAGGACTGACGGAATAATGATTTGGAGCGTTCTAAAAACCCATAGTGCTTGGTCGAACTCCCGCCCATATGCTCCAATTGCCCCCTGACTAGCCATGTGTCACACCAAACACATGGATTTCCCCCCACCGCAGACCAGCCGCGAGAGGTTGCGACCAGTGAGGACAGCAACAATCGAGAGCGGTCGCCGCGACACGCCGGACGCAGCCCAGCCTTACTCCGACCCGGGCGGGCCGGCCGCTCCCCCCGGACAGCCGGCCAGAAGGTCCGTGGCCCTGCGCAACTGGCGGGTGCGAACCCGTCTCATCGCGCTCATCCTGGTGCCCACGCTGGTGGCCGTCCTGCTCGGCGGTCTCCGCGTGGCAGGTTCCATCCAGAGCGCGTCCGAGTACGAACGCATCCGGACGGTGTCCGAGTTCGTGATCAACCTGTCCGATCTGATCCACGAACTCGATCTGGAGCGCGACCTTCTGGTGCGCTTCGTCTCCAACGGCCGCCGCGGCAACCAGGCACGCCTGCTGATCCGCGACCAGCAGAACGCCGTCGACACCGCCGCGCAGATCGTGATCGACCGCAGAAGCTCGGTGGAGCCCGCGCTCAGCGGCATCGGCCGTCAGGCGTACAACCGGGTGCTCGGCCGGCTCGCCGAGCTGCGCACGCTGCGGGAGACCGTCGGCGAGTCCGAGCTCCCGCCGCTGCCCTCGATGCTGAAGTACAACCTGGTCATCGACGACATCCTCGTGCTGTTCGACGAGGCGGGCCGAGGCGGCGGCGACGAGGCGCTGAACTCACGGGCCGCGGCCCTCGCCTCGCTCGCCCGCGCCGCGGAGCAGTCGTCCCGCCAGCGCGGCCTCATGTCCATCGCGCTCACCTTCCACGCGTTCGACCAGGCGGGGCTGGAGGCGTTCACCGCGGCCCGCGCCCAGCAGGCCAGCGAGCTGAGCCAGTTCCTGTTCCGCGCCGGCGCCGCCGAACGCCAGCGCTACTCCGACACCGTCTCCGGCCCGCTGATCGACCGCGCCGCGGGCGCGGTGGACCGCGTGCTGTCGCTGTCCAGGGACCGGGCCGAGCTGCGCGGCCTCAGCGGCGGCGCGGGCAGCGACGTGGACTACTGGTTCGAGGCGGTCAGCGACGGCCTGGACCGCATGCAGGTGGTGCAGCGGGCCCTCGGCCGCAACGTCGTCGACCAGGCGGCGGAGTTCGCCAGGTCCGACCAGAGCCAGGCGGCCGTGGACATCGGCGTGCTCGCGCTGCTGCTCATCCTGGTCCTCATCGTCACCACCATCGTGGCGCGCTCCCTGGTCACCCCGCTGCGGCGGCTGCGCCGCGAGGCGCTGGAGATCGCGGGCCGCCGCCTGCCCGAGCTGGTGCAGAAGCTGCGTGAGTCCGACTCCTCCGAGGGCCCGCCCGACGTGCGGCCGATCGGTGTGATGTCCAGCGACGAGGTCGGCGAGGTCGCCCGGGCGTTCGACGAGGTCCACCGCGAGGCGATCCGCCTCGCGAGCGACGAGGCGCAGCTGCGCAGCAACGTCAGCGCCATGTTCGTCAACCTCTCCCGGCGCACCCAGACCCTGGTCGAGCGGCAGATCAGCCTGATCGACGGTCTGGAGCAGGGCGAGCAGGACGACAGCCGCCTCGGCGACCTGTTCCGCCTGGACCACCTGGCCACCCGCATGCGCCGCAACAGTGAGAACCTGCTGGTCCTCGCCGGGCAGGAGCCCGCGCGCCGGTGGAGCCAGCCGGTGCCGCTGCTGGACGTCTCCCGCGCCTCGCTGTCGGAGGTGGAGAACTACGAGCGGGTGGCGATGCACGTCCCGACCGGGGTGTCCATCATGGGCCAGGCGGTCAACGACGTCATCCACCTGCTGGCCGAGCTGGTGGAGAACGCCATCTCCTTCTCGCCGCGCGAGACCCGGGTCACGGTGTCGGCCAACCGCATCGACGGCGGCGGCGTGATGATCTCGATCACCGACGCCGGCATCGGGATGACCGACGAGGAGCTCGCCCAGACCAACTGGCGCCTGGCCAACCCGCCGATGGTGGACGTGTCGGTGTCCCGCCGGATGGGCCTGTTCGTGGTCGGCCGCCTCGCGCTGCGCAACGGGATCCGCGTGCAGCTGCGGCGGCACGACGGCGGCGGCCTCACCGCGATGGTGCTGCTGCCGGAGTCGCTGATGGGCGTGCCCACGCACATGGCCGGCGTGCCCGCCACCAGCGGGGCCCCCGCCTGGTCCGCGGCCGGGCAGCCCGGGGGCCTTTTCACCCCGGCCCCGCACACCAACCCCTTCGACTCCTCGCACGGCCCCTCGTCGTTCGGCTCGACCGGCCCCTACGGCGCGGCCAACGGCGGGACGAACGGGAGCGGCCTCGGCCCGATGGGGCCGACCACCGGCGGCGGCTTCCCCGGGTACGGCGGCCCGCCGTCCGGCCCCGGAGGGTACGGCGGCTACGGCGGTTACGGCGGACCGCAGTCCGGGGGCGGCTCGTTCAGCGGTCCCGTCACCGGCCCCGGGCAGTACGGCCCCGTCTCGACCGGCCAGTTCGGCGGCCCGGGGCAGTACGGCCCGCCGAGCGGCCCCGCGAGGTTCGGGGGTCCGGCCACGGGTCCCGGCCATTACGGCCCTCCAACAGGCCCCCCGGCCGGTCCACCGACGGGGCCCGGTGAGCTGCCGGTCCGGCTGCGGCCGCGCCGCTACGAGTCCCCCGACCAGGACGCCGCCACCGGCCCGCTTCCCGTCGTGCGCAGCTCCCCCATGGAGCAGGAAGAGGAGTATCTGCCGATCTTCGCGGCAGTGGAGTCGGCCTGGTTCCGGCGCGCGGACCCGCAGGAGCAGGACGCGCCCGTGACCGGGGGCTGGCAGGAGGCCACGGCGGACGCCGGGTGGCAGGCCGCCGCCGTCGTCCAGGAGCCGGTGCGGGACGGCACCACCTCGGCCGGCCTGCCCAAGCGGGTGCCGAAGGCCAATCTCGTCCCCGGCACGGCGGCCGCCGCCGAGCAGGGGCAGTCACCGGCGCCGGCCATGCCGCCGCTGTCCCCGGAACGGGCGCGCAACCGCCTGTCCAGCTTCCAGCAGGGCATCAGACAGGGCCGCGCGGTCGCCCGCGGTGAGCTGAGCGAGGACGAAGTGGCGTACAAATCAGAGCTGCGTCGCATGCAGGAGGAAGAGCAGTGAGGGAGCTTAGCCAGGCCGCCCGCGGGATCAACTGGTTGATCACCGACTTCGTCCGCGGCGTCCCGGGAGTGGCGCACACGGTGGTCGTCTCCTCCGATGGACTGCCTCTGGCGTACTCGGAGGGCTTTCCGAAGGATCGGGCCGATCAGTTGGCGGCGGTGGCCGCGGGGTTGATCAGTTTGACGCAGGGTGCCTCCCGGGTGTTCGAGGGAGGCGCGGTGACGCAGACCGTGGTGGAGATGCAACGCGGGTTGTTGCTGATCATGTCGATCAGCGACGGGTCGTGTCTCGCAGTGCTGGCCGCCCCGGACTCCGACATGGGGCTGGTCGCGTACCAGATGACGCTGATGGTCGAGCGTGCCGGTCAAGTGCTGACCCCGGCCGTGCGCGCCGAGCTTCAGGCGTCGTCGCCGCGGTGAGCTCCATGGGCGGCGGTCCCGGCTGGGAGGACGGATTACGGCCGTACCAGCCGGAACCCTCCTCGCCGGTGCGGCCCTTCACCGTCACCGGTGGCCGGTCGGCGCCGCGGACGCACCTGGCCATGGAGACGCTGGTTCACTCCACAATTCCGGCTTACCACGACCTCTCCGGACTGATTCCCGAGTACCAGGCGATCTGCTCCTTATGCCGCCAGGTGCGCTCGGTGGCTGAGATATCCGCGCTGCTGCGGGTGCCGCTCGGCGTGGCCCGAGTCCTGATATCGGACATGGCCGCCGAGAATCTCGTCCAGTTGCACCACCCGCAACTGGACGCCGGAAAGCCGGACCTCAACTTGCTCGAAAGGGTTCTCAGTGGACTTCGCAGGCTCTAACCGTAACGGGTTGACCTCGACGAAGATCGTCGTCGCCGGGGGCTTCGGCGTGGGCAAGACGACCTTCGTCGGCGCCGTGTCGGAGATCGTCCCCCTCACCACCGAGGCCGTGATGACCGACGCCAGCGCCGGCATCGACGACCTGGGACTCACCCCGCACAAGACCACGACCACCGTGGCCATGGACTTCGGCCGGGTGTCGCTGGAGAGCGACCTGATCCTCTACCTGTTCGGCACGCCGGGCCAGCACCGTTTCTGGTTCATGTGGGACGACCTGGTGCGCGGCGCCATCGGCGCCGTCGTGCTGGTCGACACCCGGCGGCTCGCCGACAGCTTCCCGGCCATCGACTACTTCGAGGAGGCGAAGCTGCCGTTCGTCATCGGGCTCAACGGATGGGACGGCCAGCACACCTACCAGGAGGAAGAGGTGCGCGACGCGCTCACCCTGGCGGCGCACATCCCCATCGTGCGCACCGACGCCCGGCAGCGGGAACTGGTGAAGAGCACGCTGATCTCCCTGGTCGAGCACGCGCTGACCATGCGCGTGAGCGTGCCGGGGTGGCGCGGCTGAGGCCGTGACCGACCTTTCTCACGCGTGACCGGCCCGGGAAGCGGCTAGGCTGGGAGGTCGAGTCGCACACCGCACGACCCCGGACGACCCGTAGCGCAGAGGCTGGCCAATCACGTGTTCGAGACGCTTTCCGACCGGCTGACATCGGTCTTCTCCTCCCTGAGGTCCAAGGGGAGGCTGTCCGACGCCGACATCGACGCGACCTGTCGAGAGATCCGCATCGCACTACTCGAAGCGGACGTCGCGCTGCCCGTGGTCAGGGACTTCGTGTCCCACGTCCGGGAGCGCGCCCGCGGCACCGAGGTCTCCCAGGCGCTCAACCCCGCCCAGCAGGTCGTCAAGATCGTCAATGACGAGCTGGTCACCATCCTCGGCGGCGAGACCCGGCGGCTGCGGTTCGCCAAGAACCCGCCGACCGTCATCATGCTCGCCGGTCTCCAGGGCGCCGGCAAGACCACCCTGGCGGGCAAGCTCGCCCTCTGGCTGCGCGAGCAGGGCCACGCGCCGCTGCTCGTCGCCGCCGACCTCCAGCGGCCGAACGCCGTTCAGCAGCTCCAGGTGGTCGGCGAGCGCGCCGGGGTCGCCGTGCACGCGCCCGAGCCGGGCAACGGCGTCGGGGACCCGGTCCAGGTGGCCAGGGGCTCGGTCGAGCAGGCCCGCCGCCTGCAGCACGACATCGTGATCATCGACACCGCCGGCCGCCTCGGCATCGACCAGGAGCTCATGAAGCAGGCCGCGGACATCCGCGACGCGGTCCAGCCGGACGAGGTCCTGTTCGTCGTCGACGCCATGATCGGCCAGGACGCCGTCACCACCGCGCAGGCCTTCATGGAGGGCGTCGGCTTCGACGGCGTGGTGCTCACCAAGCTCGACGGCGACGCCCGCGGCGGCGCGGCCCTGTCGGTGCGCCACATCACCGGCCGCCCCATCATGTTCGCGTCGACCGGTGAGAAGCTCGAGGACTTCGACGCCTTCCACCCCGACCGCATGGCGTCCCGCATCCTCGACATGGGTGACATCCTCACCCTGATCGAGCAGGCCCAGCGCACCTTCGACGAGCAAGAGGCCGCCCGGATGGCGGGCAAGCTCGTCTCCGGCGACGGCTTCACGCTCGACGACTTCCTCGAGCAGATGATGATGGTCCGCAAGATGGGCCCCATCAAGAACCTCCTCGGCATGATGCCGGGCATGGGCCAGATGCGCGACCAGCTCAACCAGGTCGACGAGCGCGACCTCGACCGCGTCGCCGCCATCATCCGCTCCATGACCCCGGGGGAGCGGGCCGAGCCCAAGCTCATCAACGGCTCCCGGCGAGCCCGCATCGCCCGCGGCTCCGGCGTCACCGTCACCGAGGTCGCCAACCTCGTGGTCCGCTTCTTCGAGGCGCAGAAGATGATGCGCCAGATGGCCGGCGGCATGGGCATTCCCGGCATGCCGGGTGGGCGCAAGGGCAAGGCCGCGCAAAAGAAGGCCAAAAAAGGACGTCGCGTCAGCGGCGACCCGCGCAAGGCCGCACTCGGCAAGGCCGCTCCCGCGGCTTCCGCCGGCGCCGACGACCCGCCCCGCCTGCCTCCCGGCCTCGGCGCGCTCGGCGCGGGCAAACTGCCTCCCGGCCTGGAGCTTCCTCCCGGTTTCGACCCGTCCAAGCTGAAGCTGCCCGGCCAGAAGTAGGTCCCCGCCGCCAGACGGGGCGTCGATTCGGAGCTACGCCGGATCTCTGGCAGAATGACACGTTGGAACACCGTGGCCGTGGATGCCCTCTCACCTCCGCGCGTCACGGACTGTCCCTCGGGCGGTCTTCCCGCCGTGCCCCACTCGGCGAGTCGCCCGCTCACCCTTTCAAAGCCCAGGAGAGACCACACCCGTGGCAGTCAAGATCAAGCTCAAGCGGCTCGGCATGATCCGCAACCCGCAGTACCGCATCGTGGTGGCGGACAGCCGCACCAAGCGTGACGGCCGTGCGATCGAAGAGATCGGCCTGTACCACCCCAAGGAGAACCCTTCCCTGATCCAGGTGAACTCCGAGCGGGCACAGTACTGGCTGGGCGTCGGCGCGCAGCCGACCGACCCGGTGCTCAAGCTGTTCAAGCTCACCGGTGACTGGCAGAAGTTCAAGGGCGAGCCCGCTCCGGCGCCGCTCCTGATGGCCGCGCCCAAGTCCGACCGCCACGCGGCCTACGAGGCCGCCGCCAAGGAGACGCTGTCCGCCGACTCCGGCGGCAACAACGCCACCACCCAGCGCAAGAGCAGGAAGGCCGCTCCGAAGGCCGACGACACCACCGCGACCCCGGCCGCGCCGGCCGCGGAGGAGAAGCCGGAAGTCGAGGCCTGACGTGCTTGAGGAGGCCCTCGAGCACCTGGTCAAGGGCATCGTCGAGCATCCCGACGACGTCCTGGTTCGCGGTCGCCGCATCCGCAGCGGCCGCGTCCTCGAGGTCCGGGTTCACCCGGAGGACCTCGGCAAGGTCATCGGCCGTGGCGGCCGCACCGCCAAGGCGTTGCGCACCGTCGTGAACGCCCTCGGCGACGGCAAATACGTCCGGGTCGACCTGCTCGACCTGAACGAAGCCCGGTAACGCGGCGACGACGCGAGACCCTCGCGACAGGGGACCCCCGGCAGCCGGGCGGTCCCCTGTCGTGGTTTCTCCGGCCCGCCCGAGAACTCATGGAGGAAGAGCGACGTGCAGCTCGTCGTCGGCCGCATCGGCCGTCCGCACGGCGTCCACGGTGAGGTCACCGTGGAGGTGCGCACCGACGACCCCGAGGCGCGGTTCGGCCCGGGGACGTCGCTCGCCACCGACCCGCCGCAGGCCGGGCCGCTGACCATCGAGGGCGCTCGCTGGCACAAGAGCATCCTGCTGCTGCGCTTCGCCGGGGTGGCCGGGCGCGAGGGCGCCGAGGAACTCCGCGGCGTCATGCTGGTCATCGACTCCGCCGACGTGCCGCCGACCGGCGACCCCGACGAGTTCCACGACCACCAGCTCATCGGTCTCGCCGTGGAGACCGTGCGGGGGGATCCCGTGGGCGAGGTCGTCGAGGTCCGCCACCACGGCCAGGACCTCCTGGTGATCAGGCGCGGCGCCGGCGAGGTGCTCGTGCCGTTCGTCAAGGCGCTGGTGCCCGAGGTCGACCTGGCCGGCGGGCGTCTGGTGGTCGACGCGCCGCCCGGGCTGCTCGACCCGGACGAGGCGCAGTGACGGGGGGTGGGCACATGCGCGTGGACATCGTCACGATCTTTCCCGAGTACTTCGCACCCCTGGACGTGTCGCTGATCGGCAAGGCGCGCGCCAAGGGGCTGCTCGACATCCGGGTGCACCAGCTGCGCGACTGGACCCACGACATCCACCGCACCGTGGACGACACGCCGTACGGCGGCGGCCCCGGCATGGTGATGAAACCCGAACCCTGGGGTGAGGCCCTGGACGCCGTCGTCGGCGACGCCGCCACCCCGCCCCGGCTGATCGTCCCGACGCCGAGCGGGCGGCCGTTCACCCAGGAGACCGCCCTGGAGTACGCCAAGGAGCCGTGGCTGCTGTTCGCCCCCGCTCGCTACGAGGGCATCGACTCGCGGGTCATGGCCGAGTACGGCTCCAGGCTGCGCGTCGACGAGGTCGGCATCGGCGACTACGTGCTGGCCGGGGGAGAGGCCGCGGTGCTCGTCATCGTCGAGGCCGTGGGGCGTCTGCTGCCCGGCGTGCTCGGCAACGCCCACTCGGCCTCCGACGACTCCTTCGCGCCCGGCGCGATGTCCGGCCTGCTCGAAGGCCCCGTCTACACCAAGCCGCCGGTGTGGCGCGGGCACGAGGTCCCGCCGATCCTGCTGTCCGGCAACCACGGCGCGATCGCCCGCTGGCGCAGGGACGAGGCGCTGCGCCGCACCGTCGCCAACCGGCCCGAGCTCGCCGAGCGGCTCGACCCGCGGGCGCTGGACAAGCACGATCACGAGGTGCTCCGGGACGCTTCGTTTCGCTTCACGCCCAAAGATATGGCAGACTGAATCGCTGTTGCCGACTGCCCTGCGGTCGGCGCGGCCGGACCGGGCCCGCTGGCCCCGGCCGCCGAGACGTATTCAGCCCAGTGCCCGCGTCTTCCTCGCCGCCATGCCCAGAGCGTGGCCGGGCGGACCTCCGGGTGCTCGCTTTCAAAATCGAGGAACGCCGTCATGCACACGCAGATCCAGGAGCTTGAGAAAGCCTCCCTTCGCAGTGACATCCCGACCTTCCGCCCGGGTGACACGCTTGAGGTTCACGTGCGCGTCGTCGAAGGCAACCGGTCCCGTGTCCAGGTCTTCAAGGGCTTCGTGCTGCGCCGCCAGGGCGGTGGCCTGCGTGAAACCTTCACCGTCCGCAAGGTGAGTTACGGCGTCGGCGTCGAGCGCACGTTCCCGGTGCACAGCCCGGTCATCGAGAAGATCGTGGTCGTGACCCGCGGCGATGTCCGTCGCGCCAAGCTTTACTACATGCGCGAACTCCGCGGGAAGGCCGCCCGTATCCGCGAGAAGCGCGACGCACTGCCCGCGAGCAAGTAGGCTCCGGCATGTGGCCCGCACCCAGCTGGGATGCGGGCCATTCTGCTGCACGGGCGGAACGGTTTCTTTGACCGCTATGCCGAGTCGGCGACCCGCCGGGCGGGAGACATCATTTAGGCTCGACAGCGATGACTTGCTATGACCGGGGGACGGCGGGCCGCGCCGCCCTGTCGAAGACGAGGTAGAGCGTGGTCGCGGAAGACACCAAGCCGTCAGCCAAGGGCGGCAAGGAAAAAAAAGGCTCCTTCTGGCGTGAGCTGCCCGTCCTCGTGGTGGTGGCGCTGGTCCTGGCGCTGATCATCAAGAGCTTCGTGGTGCAGGCGTTCTACATCCCATCGGAGTCGATGGAGCCGACTCTGCTGGTCAACGACCGGGTGCTGGTCAACAAACTCGTGTACCACACACGGAACATCGAGCGCGGCGACGTCGTCGTGTTCTCCGGCGTCGACTCCTGGGCCGCCGAGGTCGAGGTGCCCGAGCCGTCCAACCCTGTGGCGGGCTTCTTCCGCTGGGTCGGCACGGCCTTCGGGGTGGTGCCCGGCGAGAAGGACTACATCAAGAGGGTCATCGGCCTGCCAGGCGACGTCGTGAAGTGCTGCGACGCGCAGGGCCGCATCACCGTCAACGGCGTGCCGCTGAACGAGAAGGCCTATCTGTACCCCGACGACGAGCCGTCCCAGAAGTTCTTCGAGATCAAGGTGCCCAAGGACCGCCTGTGGGTGATGGGCGACCACCGCTCGGTGTCCCTGGACTCCCGGTCCCACCAGGGCGACCCCGGAGGCGGCGCCATCCCGATGGACAAGGTCGTCGGCCGCGCCTTCGTCATCGTCTGGCCGTTCTCCCGCGCCGCGATCATCTCCATCCCCGACACCTTCGCCCAGCCCGCCCTGCACGCCGCCGCCGCCACCGGCGACGCGGCCCCCCTGCTCCTCGGCTTCGCCGGCGCCTTCCCGTTGATGGCCCTGCGCCGCCGCCCCGCCCCCTTCAGCGTCAAGCAGAAGCTCTCTCACACCAAGAAATGACCGTCACAGACTCTTCCTCCGACGACCCCACCCCTTCGGCGGAGGCCACCTCCGGCGCCCCCGCGCCGTCGCCCGAGGCGACCGCGGGCCCGCCGGAGGCCCCTCAGGACGCCGGCTCCCCGCCCGCCCGGCCACGCCGGTCCGGCTGGCGAGAGTCGGTCCTGCTGATCGCGAGCGGCGTCATCGCCGCCCTCCTGGTCCATCTGTTCGTGCTCGACTCGTTCTGGATCCCGTCCGAGTCCATGGAACAGACCCTGCAGATCAACGACCGGGTGATCGTCAACAAACTGTCCGGCGACGTCGGCCGCGGCGAGATCGTCGTCTTCAAGGGCTGGGACGACACCCCCACCATCAAGCGCGTCATAGGCATAGCCGGGGACCACGTGAAGTGCTGCGACCCGCAGGGCCGCATCTCCGTGAACGGCACACCCCTGATCGAGGACGCCTACCTCCACCCCCAGGACTTCCCCTCCCAGAGCAAGTTCGACGTGACCGTGCCCCCCGGCCGCCTGTGGCTGATGGGCGACCACCGCGCCGCCTCCGAGGACTCCCGCGCCTACATGGACGACCCCCACAAGGGCACCATCGCCACCAGCGCCGTGGTGGGCCGGGCCTTCGCCCGCTACTGGCCCTTCTCCCGCCTGACCACCCTCCCGGTCCCAGAGGCCTTCTCCAAGATCCCCTGACCCCTCTCCTGGCGCCGTACGCGGGCGGCAGGGCGCCGTCCCGGCAGGCCGCCGCGAGGTGGACACCCGGTGAACTCCACAGGCATCGCGCCGGTACCGATAGCCGTACCCCTCGGGGCCATTCGGGCGTAGGCTTGGCCGCATGGTCGTGCTCGAATCGTCGTCCGACGGCATCGAGGCCCGGCCCGCACGCGGGCAGGTTCCCTTGCGGCGGGGTGCCGAGCCGCCCGCCTTATGAGCGTTCTCTACCGCCCGCGCCCGAGCGTCGTCCGGCGCGACTCGGGCCTCTACGGATACGAACGCGCGCTCGCCCGGCGGGGTTTCTCCCCGATCGCGGGCGTCGACGAGGCCGGCCGCGGCGCCTGCGCGGGCCCGCTGGTGATCGCCGCCGTGGTGCTCGGCCCCGTCATCGAGGGCCTGGCCGACTCCAAGCTGCTCACCCCGGCCCGCCGCGAGGTCCTGCACGACGAGATCGTCGCCCGTGCCCGGGCCGTCAGCGTCGTCGTCATCCCTTCCGACGAGATCGACCGCCGTGGCCTGCACAAATGCAACATCGCCGGTATGCGGCGGGCCGTCGCGGGTCTCGGCTGCGATCTCGGGTACGTTCTGATCGACGGGTTCCCGGTGCCGGGCCTGCCCGCCCCGTCACTGGCCGTCTGGAAGGGCGACCAGGTCTCGGCGTGCGTGGCCGCGGCGTCCATCGTCGCCAAAGTGAGCAGGGATCGCATGATGACCTCGCTGGACGAGCGGTACCCCCAGTACGGCTTCGCCGAGCACAAGGGGTACGTCACCGCCGCACACCGCCAAGCACTGGCGTCCCACGGTCCCACCCCGCATCATCGGTTCTCCTTTGTGACCGTGAACTCGGTGATGCGGTCGGGAGCGGGCATCGAGATAGGCGACAATGGTGTGGGGGCCGGTGTCGCCTGACCAGGCCGCACCGGGGCAAGCAGGAAGGGGAGGGCCGGGATGAGCGCGGAGGATCTCGAGAAATACGAGACCGAGATGGAGTTGCAGCTCTACCGGGAGTACCGCGATGTGGTCGGCCTGTTCACCTACGTCGTAGAGACCGAACGCCGCTTCTACCTCACGAACTCGGTAGACCTAGACGTCCGCACCGCCGAAAACGGCGACGTCTTCTTCGACGTCAAGATGCAAGACGCCTGGGTCTGGGACATGTACCGCCCCGCCAGATTCGTAAAAAACGTCCGAGTAGTCACCTTCAAGGACGTAAACGTAGAAGAACTAGCCAAACCCGACCTAGAAATGCCCAAGGAAGGCTTCTCCTCCTAACCCCCACCACACCCCTCCCGCCTCACCCCCCCTCCTCCAACGCGCCGCCGCACGTCACTAACCGCCCGGCACTCGCGCATGGCCGTGGCTTACCCGTCCCGGCGCCGGTACGGCGGGACGTAGTGTGGCGAATTCAGCGCCGTCCTACGGCGGACAACCCGTGGTGTGTGCGGCAGCGATGAAACGGTCCTCGCACAGGTCGCGCTCCGCGCGAAACCCGCAAGGTCCGTTCTCACGCGAGGGACACCCCCGAGCCTGCCGGGCCCACGGTGCTCCACGGTGACGTCCCGCCGAGTGGTGTAAGTGGTGACGATCAGCGATCGACGGCTAGCACAAAGTGAGCCATCGTGTGACGGTCGAGGGGAAGGGCTCAAT